>NZ_CABSQF010000034.1:0-49683 GCF_902479695.1 uncultured Phyllobacterium sp.
GTTGTCGCCGAAGCGCGCCGCTGGATTGGTACGCCGTACCGGCATGGCGGCTCCACGCTCCACGTCGGCTGCGATTGCCTTGGGCTGGTGCGCGGCGTCTGGCGCACGCTTTACGGATGCGAACCGGAGGCGATTCCCGTCTATTCCGCCGACTGGGCGGAAGCCGGCCGCGGCGATCCGCTTGTGCAGGCAGCGAGGCGTCACATGGCCGAGAAGGCCGTGCAGGATGTGGACACGGGCGATCTCATCCTCTTCCGCTGGCGTGACGGCATGGCAGCCAAGCATCTCGGCATTGTGACGGGCGAGGAGCGCTTCATTCACGCCTATGAGGGGCACCGGGTCATCGAATCGGCGCTGGTACCGCAATGGCGAAAACGCATCGCGGCGGTCTTCGCCTTTCCCGTCCACAGATAGGAACCACCCGGCATGGCCACGCTTATTCTTCAAGGAGTCGGAGCCTATATCGGCAGTGCCGTGACTTCGCTGGGCGCCTATCTGATTGATCGGGCTTTCTCCGGCACAAAGCATATCGAGGGTTCCCGGCTGGCTGCCATGAAGCCGATGACCGCCGAGGAAGGGGCCGCCTTGCCGAAAGTCTACGGTTCCGTGCGGCTGACCGGCACCCTGATCTGGGCGACGCGCTTCGATGAGGTGAAGTCCAGGCGCCGGAGCGGTGCCAAGGGCGGACCGAAGGTGACGGAGTATTCCTATGTCGGCAATTTTGCCATTGCCCTGGCGGAGGGTGAAATCAGCCTTGTCAGGCGGATCTGGGCCGACGGCAGGGAAGTGGACCAGAATGCATTGACCCTGCGCGTCCACAAGGGCGGTGCGTCGCAATTGCCCGACCCGCTGATCGAGGCGAAACAGGGAACCGGCAACGCGCCGGCCTATCGCAACACCGCCTATGTGGTGTTCGAGCGATTTCCACTTGAGATGTATGGCAATCGCATACCGCAATTCCAGTTCGAGGTGGTGCGCGCTGTCGGTGCACTTGCCCGCGATCTCAAGGCGGTCGCGCTCATTCCCGGGGCCACCGAATTCGGCCTGTCGCCGACGCCGGTCACCTGCGAGCCCGCACCCGGCGAAACGCGCGGCCTGAACCGCAATTGCCTGCGCGGCGCGACCGACTGGCAGGCTTCGCTCGACGAATTGCAGGCGCTTTGTCCGAGCCTGGAAAACATTGCCATTGTCGTGCCGTGGTTCGGCACGGATCTGCGCGCTGGCCATTGCCGCATCCGGCCGGGCGTGATGGACCGCGAGGGCTATGACGAAAGCGAGGCATGGCGGGCGGGCGATGTCGCCCGCGACGAGGCCCATCTGATGTCGCGCAGCGGCGATTGTGCCGCCTATGGCGGTACGCCGTCGGATCGCAGCGTGACCGAGGCGATCCGCGCAGCGAAGGCGCGGGGCTTGAAAGTGACGCTCTATCCGTTCCTGATGCTTGATATCGCCGCCGATAACACATTGCCCGATCCCCATGGCAGCCCCCGGCAGGCGGCCTATCCGTGGCGCGGCCGCATCAGTTGTCACCCCGCACCCTATCGACCGGGCAGCAGCAACGGCACGGCTGCGGCCGCCGCCGAGGTCACCGCTTTCCTGGGGGCGGCCGAGATCCGCTCGTTCGGAACCGATGAGGGATCGGTGATCTACCATGGTGAGGGCGATGACTGGGGATATCGGCGCTTTATCCTGCATCTGGCCCATCTCGCCGTTTGCGCCGGCGGTGTGGATGCGTTTCTTCTCGGCTCGGAACTGTGCGGTCTGACGGGTATCAGGGGAGAGGGCGACAGTTTTCCCTTTGTCTCCGGCCTGTGCACGCTGGCGGGCGATGTCCGCACCGTGCTCGGCAGTGGCTGTCTTTTGACCTACGGTGCGGACTGGACCGAATATTTCGGTCATCACCCGCAGGACGGATCGAACGACGTTTTTTTCCATCTTGATCCGCTGTGGGCACATCCGGCCGTCGGTGCGGTCGGGATCGACAATTACATGCCGCTCAGCGACTGGCGCGACGAGGACTACAGCGCCCCGAGCGCCAGTGGTTTTTCCGGCCCCTATGACCTAGCGGCGCTGCAAAGCCAGATTGCCGGCGGCGAGGGTTTTGACTGGTATTATGCATCGGATGCGGATCGAACCGCACGGCGGCGCACGCCGATCACCGACGGCTCGGGCAAGCCTTGGGTCTACCGCTACAAGGACATCGAGGCCTGGTGGAAAAACCCGCACTACAACCGCAAGGGCGGCGTCGAGAGCGCCAATGCCACGGCGTGGCAGCCTATGGGTAAGCCGATCTGGCTGACGGAACTGGGCTGTCCGGCGGTCGACAAGGGCGCCAATCAGCCCAATGTCTTTCCCGATGCCAAATCCTCCGAGGGGGCGTTTCCGTATTTTTCCGATCACGGCCGCAGTGACCTCGCGCAAAACCGTTTTCTGCGTGCCCATCTAGACCATTGGCGCAGCCATGGCGGCGCCATGCTGAATACGGGCCGCGTCTATGTCTGGGCCTGGGATACGAGGCCGTTTCCGGAATTTCCCCTTAACCGCAAGCTCTGGTCCGACGGCAACAACTGGACCTCGGGGCATTGGCTGAACGGCAGGCTTTCCGGGGTCGCGCTCGATGAGCTGATCGGCGCTGTTCTCGCCGATTTCGGCGTTGCCGGGGTGGATGCGAGCGCGGCGGATGGTTTTGTCAGCGGTTTGATCGTCGAAGAGCCCGCACATGCCCGGTCTGTCCTTGAGCCGCTGCTGGAGGTTTTCGGCATCAACGCCTTCGAAGACGGTGCGACGCTGGTGTTTCAAAGCGCGGCGCGTATGCCCGTACAAACCGCACTGATCGATGAATTCGTCGAGCCCGATGACAGGGGGCCGGTGCAGCGAAAGCTGCATGAAATCATGGAGCAGCCCGCCCGGGTCGAAATCGCCTATCGCGATCCGATGCTCGACTATCAGGTGGCGATGGCATCCGCCGGCAGGCCGGACGGCAAGGGAACGGAAAATCTCGCTGTTGCGGCCATGCTTGAGGCGGGTCAGGTCAAAGGCCTGGCGGAGGACTGGCTGCAGGCACGCCGTGCCGCCCGGCGGACCATATCGTTCGAATTGCCGTGGAAGCATGCCGCATTGAAGGTGGGCAGCCGCATCCGGCTGGATGGCTCCATGCCAGTCAAGGATTATCTCGTCACCTCCATTGAAGACGGGGCAACCCGCCGTGTCGAGGCAAAAGGCCTGCCCCGACATGTGCGGCATGCGGACAGGGCGGGATTGCCCGCTTCAACGGGGGTGGCAACGACGGTGTTCGGCCGTCCGCGTTTTCATCTGTGCGATCTGCCGATGTGGCCGGGTGCTGAAAATCCGCTTGATCAATTGCGGGTTGCCGCCTTTGCCAGTCCGTGGGCTGGCGCATCCGTGCATGCCTCGCCGGAAGACACCGGTTTTGAGGCGCGGGCCGCGCTGCCGGAGCGGGCGGTGATGGGCAGGCTGGCGGAAACGCTGCCGGGCGGTGTCAGCGGCCGGCTGCTCGGCAATGCCGGTCTGGAGGTCGATCTTGACTTTGGCGAGCTGCGTTCAACCACGCTGCCGCAGCTCTTCAACGGGTCGAATTCGGTCCTTCTGGCATCCCCCGACGGTCAATGGGAAATCCTGCAATTCCTGCATGCCGAGGAGGTTGCTGCCGAGCGATGGCGTTTGTCCGGCCTGCTGCGCGGGCAATGCGGAACCGAGCGGGAGGCGCTGCAGCCGCGGGAAAGGCATACGCCCTTCATCCTTCTGGACGGTGCGGTGATGCCGGCGGGATTGAAAGCCCGGGAAACGGGCTTGGCCTTGCGCTGGCGCATTGGTGCGGCGGGCCAGGATTTTTCCGACCGCTATTTCAGCACGGTCCCAATGACCGGAAGCATCCGGGCGCTCGAGCCGCTCGAACCTGTCCACCTCAGCGGCAGGACAGATGAGCAGGGCAATCTGCATATTGCCTGGATACGGCGCGGGCGCATCGATGCGGACAGCTGGCTGGCTGCGGAAATTCCGCTGGGTGAGGAGCGCGAGGCCTATCGGATCGAAATACGCAACAGCGGCAAATTGATCCGGTCGGCCGAGGTTGCACGACCGGAATGGCTTTATCCGGCGGCGCTGCGCCTGGCGGATTTCGGCAGTCTTGCAAGCGCAGTCGATTTCAGCGTTGCCATGATTTCCAGTGCAGCCGGTGCGGGAAGATTCGCCCGTACGATTTTCAACATGCAGACAAAAGCCCTTTAAAATCAAACTGTTTCAAAAGGAATTGATTATGACCAATGAAAAACAATGGTACCTGTCAAAGACCATCTGGGCAGCAATCGCAACGATCGTCCTGTCATGTTCAAGCTTCTTCAATGTGTCGCTGGATCATGACCTCGAGGCCCGGCTTGCCGATACCATCATGCAGTTTCTGACGGCGCTCAGCGGCATCGCCGCGCTTTTTGGCCGGTTGAGTGCGACGGCGCTCATTTCACGTAAAGAAATATAGTGTTAAAAGACGTGACCTGTGGCAAACCTGTTATCAAGGGCTCACGCCACGTCCAACTGTTCATGCATCGTTCAGACTGCGATTGATAATAATAGCGCCATGATGAAACACACACTTTTCTCCTTGCCCCTAGCGGCCCTGATTTCAGCATCCGGCGTGCTTCATGCCGGGGCTGTTCCGATTGCACCCGATGCATCGCAGAACGGTGCGTTGCTTCAGCTGGCTGCAGCCGACTGCTCGCAGGTCGGCCAGCAGGTGGCCCAGTCCCAGGGAGGCACCCTGGCGCGCGCCACCTCGCAGACGCAGAACGGCCGCGAGGTTTGCGTGGTCGTGGTGCTCATTCCCGGCAAGGACGGTGAACGTCCGCGCCGCGTCGAGGTTGCGGTTCCAGCGAACTGAGCCGGATGCCGTTTGATCTGTTGTTCAGCCTGTCCGGCGGGGAAAGTTGTGCATGAGAATACTCATCGTTGAAGATGACCGTGATCTGAATCGCCAGCTGGTCGAGGCAACGACCGAAGCCGGCTATGTGGTGGATCACGCTTTCGACGGCGAAGAGGGGCATTTTCTCGGCGATACGGAACCCTACGACGCGGTGATCCTCGATATCGGCCTGCCGCAGATGGACGGGTTGACGGTGCTGGAGAAGTGGCGGCGCGACGGGCGCATCATGCCCGTGCTGTTGCTGACGGCACGCGACCGCTGGAGCGACAAGGTGGCCGGTATCGATGCCGGGGCCGATGACTACGTCGCCAAGCCGTTCCACATCGAGGAAGTGCTGGCACGTTTGCGCGCGCTGATTCGCCGTGCGGCGGGTCATGCCTCGTCGGAAATCACCTGCGGCCCGCTGCGCCTTGACACCAAGACGTCGAAGGCGGCGGTCAACGGCACAACGTTGAAGCTGACCTCGCACGAATTCCGCCTGTTGTCCTACCTCATGCACCACATGGACGAGGTCGTTTCGCGCACCGAACTGGTGGAGCACCTCTACGATCAGGATTTCGACCGCGATTCGAACACGATCGAAGTGTTTGTCGGGCGGCTGCGCAAGAAAATGGGTATCGATCTGATCGAAACCATTCGCGGCATGGGCTATCGCATCAAATCCCAGGACACCAAGGCCTGACGGGCAGGAGCAGGGCACACGCGTGATCATACGGCTGACCCGCTATCTCCCCAATGTCCGGTCACTCTCCCTGCGTGTCATCCTCTTCTCGACACTGTGGACCATCGTATCCTTCGTTGCCATCGCGACCATCATTTCGGCGCTCTATGGCGAAGCGCGCCAGCACAGCTTCCAGCAGCTGCTTTCGGCGCATCTGTTCAGCGTCATCGCCTCCGTCAGCGTGAATGACGGCACGCTGGTCGGACGGCCGGACCCCGGCGAAGTGCGCTATTCCAGCCCGTTTTCCGGCTGGTACTGGTCCGTCGACCCGGTCGCGGACAATCTCAAGGGTTCGCTGCGGTCGATCTCGCTCGGCGGAAAGAGCATCGATTCCCCGTCAACCCTGATGGTTCCCTTCGACACCTCGTTCCAGCGTTCCTATACGGAACCCGGCCTGAAGGGCGAACAGCTCTCCATTGTCGAAACGGAAGTGGTGCTGGATGCGGAGAACCGTGTCGCCCGGTTTCGTGTGATGGGCAATCTGAGCGAGCTGGAAGGCGAAATCGCCGATTTCCGCAACACGCTCTATTTCTACCTCGGCGTTTTCGGCATTGCCGGAACGCTGATCAATGCGGCGGTCATCCTGTTCGGCTTGCGCCCGCTTGACCGCGTACGCCGTTCGCTCGCCGATATCCGCGAGGGCAAGGTTTCGCGGCTTGACGAGGATCTGCCCATCGAGATTGCGCCGCTGGCGCGTGAAATGAATGCGCTGATCGAAAACAACCGCCGCATCATGGAGCGCTCGCGCACGCAGGTGGGCAATCTCGCCCATTCCCTGAAAACGCCCCTGTCGGTTCTGGCCAATGAAAGCCGGACGATTGGCGGTGTAAAGGGCAAGATCGTCGCTGAACAAAGCGCGGCCATGCAGGTGCAGATTCAGCACTATCTGCAGCGGGCCCGCGTGGCGGCGCAGCGCGACAGCGTGGTCTTTCGCGCGTCCGTCACCCCGATCCTGACGCGTCTCGTGCGTGTCACCGCCAAGCTCAATCCGGGCATGGATATGCGCTTCGACAACAGGATGCCCGATGCCGTGTTTGCGGGCGAGCAGGAAGACCTTGAGGAAATCGTCGGCAACCTTCTGGAAAATGCCGGGAAATGGGGACGCAGCGCCATCCGGCTTACAGTGTCAGCTGCCAATCGGGAAACCATGGACAATGCTTTCGATATCAGCGTCGAGGATGACGGTCCGGGTCTCGCGCCCGGCCAGATCAAGGATGCACTGACGCGCGGAAAACGCCTGGATGAGAGCAAGCCGGGAACCGGCCTCGGGCTGTCCATCGTCCATGACACCGTGCGCGAATATGGCGGAACGCTGCGCCTGGAACGCAGCGAGGACCTTGGCGGCTTGCGCGCGCGGATCACGCTTCCGGTGGCCGGCGACTGAATGGCGCTTGCAACCGCACGCCCAATCGGGTCATAAGTAATTGCCAGCTATTGCCTTTGTTGCGAGGCCCCGTAAAAACGGACCCATGATGAAATCCCAGATTGCTCTTTCGCTTATTGCCGTTCTTCTTCTCTCCGCGTGTTCGACCACGTCCGGCGCCAAGGGCGGAGGCACATTTGCCCGCCTGACCGGCAAATCGTCCCAGCCGGCGACCTCGGGCGTGCTTGCGCCGCTCGGCAATGGCCTGCTCGGCAGCCGCCTGGCGGCTTCGCTCGATCCGGCTGACCGCAAGAGCGCGCTTCAGGCCGAATATCAGGCTTTGGAATATTCGCCGGCCGGCAAGGCTGTCGACTGGAAGAACAGTTCGGGCAGCCGCAGCGGCGAAGTGGTGGCGGCGCAGCCCTATCAGGTCGGTTCGCAGAACTGCCGCCAGTATACCCACACCATCCGCATCGACGGAACGCCGCAGACGTCCCGCGGGACGGCCTGCCGCAACGAAGACGGCAGCTGGACGCCGCTGATCTGACGCTTCCCTAGCCCGATCATTTGCCCGCTTTGCGGCGAATTGCCCTAGCCATGAAATCCATTTGGATTTTACGGCGCTTGCAGACTATGTCTCAACGCATGGTTTTCTGGATTTCTGCCGCACTGTTGACCGTTATCGCAACGCTCGTGGTGCTATTGCCGCTGACACGCCGCGTCAAAACAAGCGTGTCGGACAACACATATGATGTCGAGGTTTACCGTGACCAGTTGCGGGAGCTGGAGGCTGACGAGAAGCGCGGCGTCATCGATGCGGCCAGCAGCGAACAGGCGCGCGCTGAAATCAGCCGGCGTCTGCTGAAGTCGGCGGCAGCCGCCGAAGCCGACAAAACGGTCTACCGCCCGCAGAAGAGCCCCCCCCGCGAATGGCTGCCGCGGGTGCCCGTGCTGCCCACCCCGCTGCTTTCCGGGAGCATTTATGCCAAGCCCGGCTCGCCGGATCTGCCGGCGCAGCCGCTGGCCGAGCGCCTGTCCCGTCCGGCGGATCAGGCGACACCCGCCGAACTGATTGCCCGTGCCGAAGCGCATCTCACCCTCAATCCCGATGACGGGCAGGGATGGGAAGTGCTGGCGCCGATCTACCTGCGCACGGGACGCCCCGCCGATGCGGTGACCGCATACCGCAATGCCATCCGCCTGAACGGTGACAGCGGTCCGCGCCAAATGGGTCTGGGTGAAGCGTTGAGCGCCGTAGCGGGCGGCACGATGACGCCCGAGGCGGAAGCCAGTTTCAACCGGGCGCTCACGCTCAATCCCGGCGATATGCGCCCGCAGTTCTTCATCATCAACGGCTGGATGCAGCAGGGCAAGCTGGTTGAATCGCGTGACCTGATCCGCAAGCTGCTGGTCGATGCACCCAGCGACGTGCCGTGGCGCGACGAGGCGCAGGCGGCGTTGACGCGGCTCGACAAGGAGATCGCCGGCGATGCGCCCGATGTCAGCGACATCGACAGGGCGACAGGTCCCGACGCGTCGCAGGTCGAGGCGGCGGCCGGGATGAATGTGCAGGATCGCGCCGCCATGATCGAGGGCATGGTCTCCAGCCTTGCCGAAAAACTCAAGCAATCACCCGACGATGTCGAGGGCTGGGAAAAGCTGGTCCGGTCCTATGTGGTTCTCAACCGCCCCAACGATGCGCTGGAAGCGCTGGCGAATGCTCGCAAAGTGTTGAGCACCGACAAGGTTGCGCGTCTCGACGCAGTCGCCGATGATCTGGGGCTGGTGGAACAACCCGGCGACACGCCGCGGGAGAAGAAATAATGACGCGCAAGCAGAAACGGCTTTCGGTGATCGGCGGCGCCCTGGTGGTGCTGGCCTGCGCGGCCGGCCTGGTGCTGTTTGCGCTGCAGCAGCGGATCGCGTTTTTCCGCATGCCTTCGGATATCGCCGCTGCGGACCTGCAGTCGCAATCGCGGTTCCGGCTGGGCGGCCTGGTTGAAAAGGGCAGTGTGGTGCGCGGCACGGGCACACGGATCACCTTTGCCGTCACCGATCACATCAAGAGCGTTCCCGTGACCTATGACGGTATCCTTCCCGATCTCTTCCGCGAGGATCAGGGCGTGGTGATCGAGGGCACGTTTGCGCCGGGCGGCGCATTTCAGGCGGACAGTGTGCTTGCCAAGCATGATGAAAACTATATGCCCAAGGAAGTTGCCGACAGTCTGAAGGCCAAGGGCGTCTGGCAGGGGGAGAACAAGCAGCCATGACCGTTGAGCTCGGACATTTCGCACTGGTTCTGGCGCTCGCCCTGTCCATCGTGCAGGCCGTGGTGCCCGTGTGGGGTGCGCGGCGCAATGACGACCGCATGATGGCCGTTGCCGTTCCTGCTGCCTTCACGGTCTTTGCCCTGATCGCACTTGCCTTTGTCGCACTGACATCCGCCTACATCGTGTCGGATTTCTCCCTGCAGAATGTCTGGGAGAACTCGCATTCGCAAAAGCCGATGCTGTACAAGATCACCGGCGTCTGGGGCAACCATGAAGGCTCCATGCTGCTGTGGGTGCTCATCCTGACGTTCTTCAGCGCCCTGGTTGCCTTTTTCGGCAACAATCTGCCGCCTTCGCTCAAAGCCAATGTGCTGGGCGTGCAGGCCTGGATCGGCTCGGCCTTCCTGCTGTTCATCGTTGCAACATCCAATCCGTTCACACGCACCAGTCCCGCGCCGATCGAAGGACAGGACCTCAACCCGATCCTGCAGGACATTGGTCTCGCCATCCATCCGCCGCTGCTTTACCTCGGCTATGTCGGCTTTTCCGTCTGCTTCTCCTTTGCCGTGGCAGCGCTCATCGACGGGCGTATCGACGCCGCCTGGGCGCGCTGGGTGCGGCCATGGACGCTGACGGCCTGGATGTTCCTGACCGGCGGCATCGCCATGGGTTCCTACTGGGCCTATTACGAGCTTGGCTGGGGCGGCTGGTGGTTCTGGGACCCGGTTGAAAACGCCTCGTTCATGCCGTGGCTGGCGGGAACGGCGCTGCTGCACTCGGCCCTGGTGATGGAAAAGCGCTCGGCCCTGAAAATCTGGACTGTGCTGCTGGCCATCCTGACCTTCTCCCTGTCGCTGCTCGGCACCTTCCTCGTCCGCTCGGGCGTCCTGACCTCGGTGCATACCTTTGCCACCGATCCGGGCCGCGGCCTGTTCATTCTTGCCATTCTCGTGCTTTTCATCGGCGGATCGCTGGCGCTGTTCGCACGCCGCGCCCAGACGCTCGCGCCGGGCGGGTTGTTCCAGCCGATCTCGCGGGAAGGGGCGCTGGTGTTCAACAACCTCTTCCTGACGACGGCTGCTGCAACCGTGCTGATCGGCACGCTCTATCCGCTGCTCCTGGAAACATTGACCGGCGAAAAGATTTCCGTCGGGCCGCCGTTTTTCAACATGACCTTTGGTCCGTTGATGATCCCGCTGCTTGCCGCCGTGCCGTTCGGACCGCTTATGGCATGGAAGCGCGGTGATATTCTCGGCGTCGCGCAGCGGCTGATGATGGCATTCTTCCTCGCCCTGCTGGTGGTGGCCGTGGTTCTCTACAAGACCTCGGGCACGGCGATCTTCTCGGCGTTCGGCATCGGCCTGGCGTTCTGGCTGATGCTGGGCGCACTCACCGATCTTTCCCTGAAAGCCGGTTTTGGCAAGGCACCCGTCAGCATCATGCTGCGGCGGCTGGCCGGCCTGCCGAAATCGGTGTTCGGCACCGCCTTCGCCCATTTCGGCCTTGGCGTCACCCTCCTGGGCATTGTTGTCGTCTCGACCTTTGCCACGGAAGACGTGACGGTGATGAAGCCGGGCCAGACCATCCGGGTCGCCGATTACACGCTGCGTTTTGACCGCATCGATCCGGTCAAGGATTCGAATTTCACCGAGGATCAGGGCAAGTTCACCATTCTCGACAGCGCGGCGCGGGAGGTGGACACGATGATGTCGTCCAAGCGCTTCTACCCCGTGCGCAAGATGCAGACCACCGAGGCGGGCATCAAGACATTCCTCTTCAGCCAGCTCTATGTCTCGCTGGGTGACGCCACGCCGGATGGCGGCATGGTCGTGCGCGTCTGGTGGAAACCCTATGTCACGCTGATCTGGCTCGGCGCGCTGGTGATGATGGCCGGCGGTGCCATGTCCCTGGCTGACCGGCGCCTGCGGGTCGGCGCACCCGGCAAGGCAAAAGCTGCCAAGCCTCAGCGGGCGAGGGGAGCCGTGGCATGAGACGCGCGCTTGCCGCGATTTTGCTGTTGCTGACGGCCCTGAGCTTCGCGGCGACCGGCGCACGCGCCGTCTCGCCCGACGAGATGCTGGCCAACCCGGCACTGGAGACACGGGCGCGCACCCTGTCCACCGAGCTGCGCTGCATGGTGTGCCAGAACCAGTCGATCGATGATTCCAACGCGGACCTGGCCAGGGATTTGCGCGTGCTGGTGCGTGAACGGCTGACGGCAGGCGATACGGACGAGCAGGTGCTCGATTTCATCGTCGCCCGCTACGGCGAATTCGTCCTGTTGAAGCCGCGCCTGATGCTGAGCACGATCCTGCTGTGGGGCTTTCCCGTTGCGGCGCTGGTTGCCGGTGCAATCGCCATCGTGGTTTCGATTCGCCGCCGCCGCCGTTCTCCTCTGGAAACGGCGCCGCTGTCCGACAGCGAAAAGAAGCAGCTCAAGAAACTCCTGGCTGCTTCCAACGATTGATCCGCAACCGCTATTTGCGATGCGCGCCGATGACCGATTCCACATTCTGCCTGTGGACCGGCTCGTAGGGTGCGTAATAGGTCAGCACGCCCGAACGGAAATCATCCGCGGTAAACGCCTGCAGGTCATCGCCAGCCAGCTCCGGCTCGTTGCGCAGGCGCATCAGCTTGCTGACATAGCGCCCCGTGGCGGCAATCAGCTCCGGTCCATAGCCGCCGGCCACGATCACATTCTCCGCGCCGTGATTGGGCAGGATTTTTTCGATATCCCAGGTTGAAATCCGTTCCAGATCGAGCAGGTGGTTTTCCAGCCGCTCCGGTTCCGCCACATAGGTGATCGGCTCTTCCAGCGCGTCGCCGGCAAACAGCAGCTTCAGATGCGGCAGGATCATCACCGTGCCGTCATGGCTGTGGATATCCACGTGGCGCAGCTGCACCGCGATGTCGCCGATCTTCAGGTCGCGCTCGCCCGTGAAGATGCTGTTGGGCATGACCAGTGGCCGGATGGGCGGCGTGCCGTTCTCCAGCCGTTGCCTGTTGTCGGTAAGCGCCTTGGCCGTTAGGTCATTGGCGATGATCTCGCAATCGGCAAACACCGCATTGCCCGCCACATGATCCACATGCCAGTGGCTGAGCACCACGCGGATGTGCCGCACGCCTGCCTCCTGCAGCGTGTTGCGGATCAGCGCCGCATGCTGGTTTGAAATACTGGTGTCATAAACCAGAGCTTCCTCGCCGGAAACGATGGCGTAGGAGCACAGGCCAAGCGTATAGGCTCCGTCATCCAGCCAGTTCGGATCGGCGGAATAGGCGCGCGCGCCGTCTATCCTGCCATCGTAAAATGCATAAACGCCCGGATAGGGCTGGTGCGTACGCATTGTGGATCCGAGCGGTGGCATTGATGGCATATGGGCTATCCTCCAGTGGCTGACGAATCGCAGCGCCAGAAAATTATCTTACAAATTTGTCATGTTGCGGAAATGGCGGCGTAACGTTCTTATCTGTATCACTGTTGGTTATTAAACGGTCGGATTTCCGATCGGGCGTCCAAGGAGAAAGTTTTATGTCTAACAATCGTACGTCCTCCACATACCGCAAGGGCATTGCTGCCGCGCTGCTCGCCTCGGCGCTCGCCGGGGGACTGCTGGCCACAGGCCCGCTCGCTGCCGTTGTGCCTGCGCAGGCTGAAGCCGTGCGTGTAGACGGCGCGCAGCAGCCCGGCTTTGCCGATGTCGTTGAAAAGGTGAGCCCCGCAGTTGTCAGCGTCCGGGTGAAGAGCTCCGTCCAGCAGACCGCCGATGACGGTTCGGGCATTCCCGGCTTCGATCAGCTTCCCGACAATCATCCGCTCAAGCGCTTCTTCTATGAATTCGGCGGCCCGAACGGCCAGCGCGGCATGCAGCCGCGCAAAGGTCCGCGCGATCACCAGAACCGTCCGGACCGCATGCGTCCCACCGCCCAGGGCTCGGGCTTCTTCATTTCGGAGGATGGCTATCTCGTCACCAATGACCATGTGGTCGAAGACGGCAGCACCTACACCGTTGTACTCAATGACGGCACCGAACTCGATGCCAAGCTGATCGGCAAGGACAAGCGTACCGATCTCGCCGTTCTCAAGGTCGACGACAAGCGCAAGTTCACCTACGTGTCCTTCGGCGATGACAACAAGATGCGTGTCGGCCAGTGGGTCGTTGCGGTCGGCAATCCCTTCGGTCTCGGCGGCACGGTGACGGCCGGTATCATTTCGGCGCGCGGCCGCGATATCGGCGCCGGTCCTTATGATGACTTCCTGCAGATCGATGCGGCCGTCAACAAGGGCAATTCCGGCGGTCCGGCTTTCAACCTGAACGGTGAAGTCGTCGGCATCAACACCGCGATCTATTCGCCGTCCGGCGGCAGCGTCGGCATCGCCTTCGCCATCCCGTCGACGACGGCCAAGATGGTCGTCGACCAGCTGATCAAGACCGGTACCGTCTCTCGCGGCTGGATCGGCGTGCAGATACAGCCGGTCAGCAAGGAAATCGCCGAATCGCTTGGCCTTTCCGAAGAGAAGGGTGCGCTGGTTGCCGAACCGCAGTCCGATGGGCCCGCTGCCAAGGCCGGTATCCAGTCGGGCGACGTGATCACCGCCGTCAATGGCGAGACGGTCTCCGATCCCCGCGATCTGGCCAAGAAGATTGCCGCGATCAATCCGGGCAAGGATGCCGAACTGACTGTCTGGCGCAAGGGCGAGGCCAAGTCGCTCAACGTGTCGATCAAGTCGATGCCCGGCGATGACAAGCAGGCATCGAACAAGGACAGCGGCGGCAAGCATCAGGATCCGGCTTCGGTGCTGGATGATTACGGCCTGACGGTTGTTCCTTCCGACGATGGCAAGGGTGTCGTGGTGACCGATGTGGATCGCTCCGGCGATGCCGCCGACAAGGGCATCACAACCGGCGACATCATCGTCTCGGTCAACAACAAGCCGGTCAAGAGCGGCTCCGACATCGATGCGGCGATTGCCGAAGCGACGAAGAGCGGACGCAAGGCCGTTCTCCTGCAGGTGCAGACCAACGACCAGTCGCGGTTCGTGGCCCTGCCCATCAACCAGGGCTAAGCGGACCGGATAGGATTGCAGCGGCGCTGCACCTGTCCCCCCGTTAGCGCCAAAGCAAAGGGCAGCAGATTGTCGACAGATCTGCTGCCCGCTTGCCGTAAAGGGTGCCATTGCTATGGTGCTTACCTCTGTCTCAAAACCGGCTTAGAATGACGTCATGAAAATTCTCGTTATTGAAGATGACCGTGAAGCGGCCCGTTATCTGGAAAAGGCCTTTGCCGAGGCCGGGCACTCCGCCGATCTGGCAGGCGATGGCGAGACCGGCTATACCCTGGCGGAGCAGGGCAGCTATGATGCGCTGATCGTTGACCGCATGCTGCCGCGCCGTGACGGCCTGTCCGTTGTCGCCGCCCTGCGCGCCCAGGGCATCGATACGCCGGCGCTCATTCTTTCCGCGCTGGGGCAGGTGGATGACCGGGTGACCGGCCTGCGCGCCGGCGGCGATGATTATCTCACCAAACCCTATGCATTCTCGGAATTGCTGGCGCGCATCGAAGTGCTGCAGCGCCGTTCCAGCCCGAAAGAGGCGGAAACCATGTACCGGGTCGGCGATCTGGAACTCGACCGCCTGTCCCACACGGCCAAGCGCGCCGGCCAGGCCATTGTCCTGCAGCCGCGTGAATTCCGCCTGCTGGAGTATCTGATGCGTCACTCCGGTCAGGTGGTGACCCGCACCATGCTGCTTGAGCATGTCTGGGATTATCATTTCGACCCGCAGACCAATGTGATCGACGTGCATGTCTCGCGCCTGCGCGGCAAGATCGAGAAAGGTTTCGACACGCCCCTGCTGCACACGGTGCGCGGCGCCGGCTACATGCTCAAGGCTGGCGGAATCGATGCATGAGCCGCTTTCTTGCCATGATGAAAATGACAGCCGTCCGGCTGTCAGCGCTGTATCTTCTGCTTTTTACCGTTTGCGCCATCGTGCTGGTCTTCTACATGACCAGTCTTTCCGTCAATCTTCTCACATCCCAGACTGAAGCCGCCGTCAACGAGGAGGTCGAAAGCGTCGGCCAGTCCTATCAGCGCGCCGGCATTGCCGGTCTTGTACGTTCGGTTGACCGGCGCAGCCGTCAGCCCGGCGCCTATCTCTATCTCGTCGCCGATCCCGCCGGACGCATCGTCGCCGGCAATGTGCAGAGTATCGAGGCGGGTGTTCTGCAGACCGACGGCTGGATCGAGCGGCCGATTGCCTATGAACGCTATGGCGAAACCAGCAGCGATCCGCAGGTGCATACCGCCATCGCGCGGGTGATCGTCATGCCCAATGGCATCCGCGTCATGGTCGGCCGCGATCTGGGCGAGCCGGAAAAGATCCGGCTCGTGGTCCGGCGCTCGCTCGGCGCAGCGCTGGGCATCATGGGCGTCGGTGCGTTTCTGATCTGGTTTTTCGTCGGGCGGCGCGCATTGCACCGGATCGATGAGGTTTCCGCCGCGTCGCAGCGCATCATGGGCGGCGATCTCGCCGGACGCCTGCCGGTCAGCGGGTCGGGCGATGAGTTCGACCGTCTGGCCGCCAATCTCAACGGCATGCTGGCGCGTATCCAGGAATTGAACGAGGGGGTGCGCCATGTCTCCGACAACATCGCGCATGACCTCAAGACACCGCTGACCCGCATGCACAACCGGGCGGAATCCGCCCTTGCCAATGCCACGACCACCAAGGCCTATCGGGCCGCGCTGGATGGGATGATTGCCGATTCCGACCAGCTGATCCGCACTTTCAATGCCATTTTGATGATTTCGCGGCTGGAATCCGGTTATTCCTCCGAGACGATGGAGCTGTTGCCACTGTCGACGGTCGTGCAGGACGTCTATGAGCTGTACGAGCCCACGGCCGAAGAGGCGGGCATCCGTTTCGTGCTCGGCGCGGAGGATGCAACGCCGGTCCGCATCAACCGTGAACTGGTCGGGCAGACCATCTCCAATCTGGTCGACAACGCCATCAAATATGCCGGCGGCGGTGAAAAGCCGGTGGAAATATCCCTCGCTGTGGAAAAGCAGGATCACACGATCCGGGTGATTGTCACCGACAATGGCCCGGGCATCCCGCCCGATCAGGTGGATCGGGCCACGGAGCGTTTCGTGCGCCTGGAGGAAAGCCGTTCGCAACCGGGGTCAGGACTGGGTCTCAGTCTTGCCAAGGCGGTGATGAAATTGCACGGTGGCACTCTGGAATTGCAGGACAATGCTCCGGGGCTGCGCGCTGTGCTCGCTTTCCCGGTGGGGGAGGAGACCAAATGAATGTCAGGACCAGGGCATCCGGCCTTGATGATGCAGCGTTTTTCGCCCGCGATCTGCGCCCGCTGACACCGCTGGACAAGAAGGCGGCTGCCGCCTTTCTGGCCGAGCTTGCCGACAGCGCCGCCGGGAAGGAATGCCCTGCCACCGCTGGCGTGAAGGGCCATGGACAAGCGGCGGCCTTCCTCGCGGCTGTCCTCGACCTCTCGCCCTATCTGCGCACGGTCTTCATCCGCCGCCCTGCCATCCTGGAGCCGCTGTTCACCATGCCGCTGGCACAGCGTCTTGACGCGCTCATGCAGAGCGTGGCGGCAAGCTCGGAAGCCGAAAACATCACCGAAACCGGCATTATGGCTGTCCTGCGCCAGTTGAAACTGGAGGGGCATGTGCTGATCGCGCTGGGCGATCTTTCCGGCGTGTTCGATACGGCAGAAACAACCCGCTGGCTGTCGCGGCTGGCGGAAGAAAGCGTACGGGCGGTCGTGCGGTTCCTGCTGCGCGATGCGCACGAGTCCGGCAAACTCAAGCTTCCGGACCCGGAACACCCGGAGAAGCAGTGCGGCTGGATCATCCTCGCCATGGGCAAGTTCGGCGCGTTCGAACTGAACTATTCCTCTGATATCGACCTGATCGTCTTCATCGACGAGCACAGCCCGGCCATTCCCGATCCCTATGAATGCGTCGAAACGTTTTCGCGGCTGACGCGGCGTCTGGTGCGCATCCTGCAGGACCGCACGGCCGACGGCTATGTCTTCCGCACCGATCTGCGCCTGCGCCCGGATCCCGGATCAACCCCGCTGGCAATTCCCGTCGGCGCAGCGCTCAACTATTATGAGGGGCGCGGCCAGAACTGGGAACGTGCCGCCATGATCAAGGCGCGGCCCGTCGCCGGCGATATCGTCGCGGGCAGGCAGGTGCTGGCGGAGCTTGCGCCCTATGTCTGGCGCAAATATCTCGACTATGCGGCCATTGCCGACGTGCATTCGATCAAGCGGCAAATCCATGCCCACAAGGGCCACGGTGAAATTGCCGTGCGTGGACACAACGTCAAGCTTGGTCGGGGCGGCATCCGCGAAATCGAATTTTTCGTGCAAACCCAGCAGCTGATTGCCGGCGGCCGCTTTCCGCAGCTGCGCGGCTCGCGCACGGTGGACATGCTGGCGGCGCTCAACGGCCTTGGCTGGATCAGTGCGGAGGCACGCGACACGCTGGTGGAGAAATACGGCTTTCTGCGCGATGTGGAGCACCGCATCCAGATGATCGCCGACGAGCAGACCCACATGCTGCCGGAAGACGACGAGAATTTCCTGCGGGTGGCCCACATGATGGGCTATCGCGACGGTGACGCCTTTGCCGCCGATTTCCGCCAGTCGCTGAAAACGGTCGAAACGCACTATGCGGCGCTGTTCGAACAGGCGCAGGAACTGGCGGGCGAGGCCGGCAATCTGGTGTTCACCGGCGATGTCGACGATCCTGATACGCTGGAAACCCTGGCGAAATTCGGTTTCGAACGCCCGAGCGATATCTGCCGCGTCATCCGCACCTGGCATTTCGGCCGCTACCGCGCCACCCAATCGGCGGAATCGCGCGAGCGCCTGACTGAACTGACGCCCGTGCTGCTCAAGGCCTTCGGCGCGACGAGCCGGGCCGACGAAGCGCTGATGCGTTTCGATGAGATGATCAAGGGCCTGCCCGCCGGCATCCAGCTGTTCAGCCTTTTGCAGTCCAACCCGCGGCTGCTTGATCTGCTCGTCCTGATCATGGGCGCCGCGCCGCGCCTTGCCGACATCATCACCCGCAAGCCGCATGTGTTCGACGGCATGCTCGATCCGGCGATTTTTGCCGATATACCGACCCGCGCCTATCTGGCCGAGCGGCTGGAAAATTTTCTTGGACCAGCCAAAGTCTATGAGGACATCCTTGACCGCCTGCGGATTTTTGCAGCCGAGCATCGCTTTCTCATCGGCATCCGGCTTCTGACCGGCGCCATCGACGGTATCCGGGCAGGCAAGGCCTTTTCCGATCTCGCCGATCTGGTCATCGACCGGGCCTTGCAGGCGGTGATCGACGAATTCGCCAGCAAGCACGGCGTCGTGTCCGGCGGGCGCATCGCCATTCTCGGCATGGGCAAGCTGGGCAGCCGCGAGCTGACCGCAGGCTCCGACATCGATCTCATCCTGCTCTATGACCATGATGCGGATGCCGAGGAATCCGATGGCGAAAAGCAGCTGGCGCCATCGCAATACTATATGCGGCTGACCCAGCGCCTGATCGCGGCGCTTTCCGCCCCGACGGCGGAGGGCGTTCTCTACGAGGTGGATTTCCGCCTGCGCCCCTCCGGCAACAAGGGGCCGGTGGCGACGCATATCGATTCCTTCCGTAAGTATCAACGCACGGAAGCCTGGACCTGGGAACACATGGCGTTGACCCGGGCGCGACCCGTGGCGGGCGATACCGCGCTGTTCGGTGAGATCGAAACAGAAATCAGCGAGATTCTCAGTCTGCCGCGCGATTCGGCAAAGATTGCCAAGGACGTGGCCGAAATGCGGGCACTGCTGGAAACGGAGAAGCCGCCGCGCGATGCCTGGGACATGAAGCTGGTTCCCGGCGGCATCATCGATCTGGAATTCATCGCCCAGTTCGCCGTGCTCACCGGCAATGTCGAGGGTCCGATCATCGCCCATTCGACGGCTGAGGTGCTGACAAAGCTCAAGGCCGGTTTTGCCGAACCTGTCGTGACGGATCAACTGGTGGGCGCTGCCAATCTTTATACGGAGCTGACCCAGATCATCCGGCTGTGCCTGAACAGCGACACCCGGCGCGAGGATTTTCCGCCCGGTCTCGGCGATCTCCTGTGCCGCGCCTGCGACCTTCCCGATCTCGGGCGGGTGGAAACCCATCTGGAAGACACGGCCAAATCCGTCCGCAAGACATTCAATGCAGTACTGCGTGAAGCGCGTGCAAACAAATCCAGCGGAAAGTAGAGCGTTCTAAACCCGCCATTCCTCCCGCACCGGGCCGATGGTCCGGGTGGGGATGCGCACGGAGACGATGGTGCCGACGCCCTCGGTCGAGCGGATTTTCAGCGCGCCGCCATGCAGCTCGGTCAGCGAGCGGGAAATGGCAAGCCCGAGGCCCGAACCCGTATGGGTCTTGGTGAACTGGTTTTCCACCTGTTCGAATGGCTGGCCGATCTTCTTCAGCGCCGATTTCGGAATACCGCAGCCCGTATCCTCGATGGTGAACACCAGCGCGCCCGACACCTTGCGCGCCCGCACCGAGATGCGTCCGCCCATATCGGTGAATTTCACCGCGTTCGACAGAAGGTTGATCAGGATCTGCTTGATCGCCCGCCGGTCGGCATTGAGCGTGACGCTGTCGGCGATTTTTGTTTCCACCTTCACGTCCTTGTTCAGCGCCTGCAGCGAGACGACGCGCACCGTCTCGTTGATCAGCGGGCAAAGGTCGATCTCTTCACGGTCGAGCGAGAAGTGACCGGCCTCGATCTTCGACATGTCGAGAATGTCATTGATCACGTTGAGCAGGTAATTGCCGCTGGTGTGGATGTCCTGCACATATTCCTCGTAGCGGTCTGAACCGAGCGGGCCGAACGTGCCGGAATGCATGATTTCGGAGAAGCCGATGATGGCGTTGAGCGGCGTGCGCAGCTCGTGCGACATGTTGGCGAGAAATTCGGATTTCGCCCGGTTGGCCGCCTCGGCGCGTTCCTTCTCCACCGCATATTTGCTGTTGAGTTCGGTGAGTTCGAGCGTGCGCTCGACTTCGGATTTGCGCGCAAGGCTGAGGTCGTGAATGGTCGCCATCAGGCGGCGCTCGCTGTCGACCAGCCGCTCTTCGTGCACCTTCAATTGGGTAATGTCCGTGCCCACCGACACCAGACCGCCATCCTGCGTGCGCCGTTCATTGACCTGCAGCCAGCGGCCGTCGGCCAGCTGCCGTTCGAAGGTCAGCGCGCCGGCACGGCCGTGTTCATTGGCCATGCGCTTTTCAAACGCAACAGCGCGGATGCGCGGCTCCAGTTCATCCCTGCCGATGCCGGGAAGCAGGCATTCATTGGCGAGGCCGGAATATTCGTTGAACTTGCTGTTGGACATGACGAGGCGATTGTCCGCATCCCAGAGAACGAAGGTTTCGGAAATGCTCTCGATGGCTTCGCGGATGCGCTGGTCGGCCTGTGCGGTCTGTTGGGCAAAGCGGTGCTGTTCGCTGACATCGACGGCGACGCCGACGAGATGCGTGTCGCCGACGGTGGCATCGGCAACCTGCGCGCGCACCCGCATCCAGACCCAGTGGCCCTCGGCGTGACGCATGCGGAACACCCGGTCGATCTGGCTGATCTCGCCCGCTGCCACCTGGGCGGCCAGACCGTACAGCTTGTCGTCGTCCTCGTGGATGATGGATGAAATATCCCCCAGCGACAGGATCGCGTCATAGGCTTCATAGCCGAGCATTTCATACATGGACCGCGACCAGTAGACCCTGCCGCGCGCCATGTCCCAATCCCACAGCCCGCAGCGTCCGCGTGCCAGCGCCGTATCCACCCGCGCCTGGGTGTGCTGGTAGAGCGCATCGGCATCCTGCGCCCGGGCCGACTGGCTGAAATAGGCATAGAGGACCACCAGCATGATCGCGGCAGTTCCGGCGAACAGGGTGACATTGACGGATATCATCCGCCGCCATTCGGCAAAGATCGCATCGACCGGATGCATGACGAAGACGGAATAGCCGCCGCTGCCGGTCCGGCTGAACGCGGCAAGGCCCGTCGTGCCGTTCATGCGCACTTCCATCACCCCGGCGCGTTCGCCGAACAGGAACAGCGGCTGGCCGTCGGTGACAAAACTTTCCAGATTCTTGTCGCGCCAGCGGTCGCCGCCATCCGACGAGGCGACGATCTTCGATTCACCCGAGGCAATGGCGATCCACATGCCATGCGGGATGAGGTCGTTGGAACGCATCTCGGCGATGATGTTCTGCAGCTCGCCGCTGTCGAGTTTCTGGCCGGCCTTCATCCGGTTGTCGATGATGCTCGCCATGTGGTTCGCGGCCAGCGCCAGCGTGGCGCGGGCCGTCCGCTCCGTGTCGTCGCGCCATGACAGGAGCGACATCGCACGGGCCGTTGCGAGGATGATGAGGAAAATAATGATCAGCGGTGGAATGGCACGGCGCAGGTAAGGCTCCGCCGCCAGCAGCTTGCCGTAGGCAGGGTCAGCGAGAAGTTTGATATGACCGGAAAGACGGGTGCGCCCCCGCGCAGTCTCCCGCTTTCCGGCATAATCCTTCCCCGTCGGCGCGCGATACGCGTCCGCATTTGCCATCGAATGGCCCCCTCAATTGCCTGTATAATCAGTGATTTGCTTCGCCACGCCGCACATCCGAAGCACCTGTAGTGAATCAAAACTGATTCGGTGTGTCCAGTCCTTTTGTTAAATATTTAGCAATCATTGTGGCAACCATGAATCAGTTTTGCAGCCGATTCGACTAAGCCTTTGAAAAGACTCCACGTCCGGAAAAGGCCGGCGAGGGGTAAAACTATGCCCCGGCCGGTGGATAACCGGCCGGGGCATCAAAACGGGGAAGAGACAACCGAATCTTCAGGCAAAACCGGTGTGAAGCAGGCTCAGGCGAGCGTCCTTTGAACGATGTCGCTGACGTCGGCGGAGAGGTCCTTGACCACGGCGATGGAGGCCAGGGCCTCGCGCGCATGCTCGCGCCGCACCGCCTCGAACGAGCGCCAGGAACGCATGGCTGTCAGGAGCCGCGCCGCAAGCTGCGGGTTCTTCTTGTCGACGGTCAGGATGGTCTCGGCGAAGAACCTGTAACCCTCGCCATCGGCACGGTTGAAACCGGTCTGGTTGCCGCTGGAGAAGGCGCCGATCAGGCCGCGTGTCCGGTTTGGGTTGTCGAGCGAGAACAGCTTGTGAGTCATCAGATAGCGCACCCTGGCCAGGGCGCCTTCGCCCGGCTGGGTCGCCTGGACGATGAACCATTTGTCCATGACGAGGGCATCATTGCCGAAGCGGTCCTCGAATGCCTTGAGCGCATTCTTTGTCTGGGTGCTGTCGCCGAAGCGCTGGACGAGCACCGCCAGTGCCGCGACGCGGTCCGTCATGTTGTCCGCATGGCTGAATTGGGCCGCCGCGCGTTTCGGGCTGCCGTCGGCAGCGCTGAGATAATCGAGCAGCACATTGCGCAAGGCACGCCGTCCGGCGCTTGTCGCATCCGGCTTGAACGGGCCGCTGTGGTCGAGATCGTCATGCAGCTGATCGAATTTGGCGGCATGCGCTTCGGCGACGGCGAGAATGAACGCCTCGCGGCTGCCCAGAATCGCGTCGGGGTCGATATTGCTGCCGAGTTCCCGGGCGATATCGCTTTCCGACGGCAGGCCAAGGCACAGCGCCCGGAAGGCCTCGTCCAGATTGCTGTTGAAGGCGATTTCGCCGAGAAGCTTGATCGACGAGCTTTCAATGGTGGCGGACTTGCCGCCGCGCACGCGCTTGGCGTTGCTGGTCAGTTTCGCCGTCAGCAGCTGCGTCAGTGCCTGCCAGCGGTTGACGGCGTCGCCGTCGTGGCGGGCGAGGAACGTCAGATCGGAGCGGGTGAGTTCACTGGTCATGGTGACCGGAGCGGAGAAACCGCGCAAGAGGGAGGGCACCGGCCGTTCGGTGATGCCGGAAAAGCTCAGCCGTTCCTTGCGCTTGAACAGATGGATGACATCGCCCTTGACCGTTCCACCCTTGACGGATTTCGGCCTCAGCTCACGCCCCTTGGCGCCCAGCAGGGCAAACTGCACGGGAATGTGCATGGGCTTCTTCGACGATTGTCCGGGGGTGGCCTTCAGCGACTGTTCGATCTCGATTTCGAAGGTCTGCGTCGCCTGATCGTAATCATAGGTGATGGCGAGGTTGGGCGTACCGGCCTGATCGTACCAGAGGGCAAACTGGCTCAAATCCTCGCCGGAGGCCTCCTCGAACACCTTGATGAAGTCCTCGATTGTCGCCGCATCGCCGTCATGGCGCTCGAAATACAGATCCATCCCCTTGCGGAAGAGATCGGCGCCGAGAATGGTGCGGATCATGCGCACGACTTCCGAGCCCTTTTCATAGACGGTTGCCGTGTAGAAATTGTTGATCTCGCGGAACTGGCGCGGGCGCACGGGATGGGCGAGGGGGCCGGCATCTTCCGGGAACTGGTGGGCTTTGAGACCCTTGACCTCGGCGATGCGCTTGACGGCGCGCGAGCGCATGTCGGCGGAAAATTCGTGATCGCGGAAAACCGTCAGGCCTTCCTTCAGGCACAGCTGGAACCAGTCGCGGCAGGTGATGCGGTTGCCCGTCCAGTTGTGGAAATATTCGTGGGCGATCACCGCTTCGATGCCGGCATAATCGATGTCGGTCGCGGTCTCGTGGTCGGCAAGCACATATTTGTCGTTGAAGACGTTGAGCCCCTTGTTCTCCATCGCGCCCATGTTGAAGTCGGAGACAGCAACGACGTTGAAGACGTCGAGATCATATTCGCGGCCGAAAACATCCTCGTCCCACTTCATCGAACGCTTGAGCGCATCCATGGCGTAGAGCGCGCGCGGCTCCTTGCCGTGCTCGACATAGATGCCGAGATCGACGGGGCGGCCCGAGGCGGTGGTGAAACTGTCGGTGATGACCCCGAGATCGCCCGCCACAAGTGCAAAGAGGTAGGCAGGCTTGGGATGGGGATCGCGCCAGACGGCAAAATGCCGGCCATCGGCCAGGACACCCTTTTCGCCCGGATTGCCGTTGGCCAGAAGCAGCGGCGCTTCCACGGCATCGGCTTCAACGCGGACCGTATAGACGGACAGAAGGTCAGGCCGATCATAGAAATAGGTGATGCGGCGGAAGCCTTCGGCTTCGCACTGGGTGCAGTAGACGCCGCTGGACCGGTAGAGGCCGGTCAACTGGCGGTTGGTGGTCGGATTGACTTCCGTGGTGATCTGCAACGTGAACGTGCCGCTCTCGGGCAGGGCGCTGATTTCAAGGCGGTCCGGTGTTGCCACGTAGGCATTGTCGCCCAATGCGACGCCGTCGATGCTGATGTCGATGAGTGTGAGTTCGTCGCCGTCAAGGACAAGCGGTGCATCGGTGGCAACGCCCGGCCGGCGTTCGATATGCAGTGTCGACTTGACGATGGTGCGCTCGGGATGGAGCGAGAATTCAAGGTGGGTTTCAGGAATAAGAAAATCGGTTGGCTTGTAATCTTCAAGATGAAAGATCTGGCCGGTATCGGTACGCATTGGGAAACTGTCCTTTTTGTGGTGCCGGACCGTAGCCGTGTTTGCCCCGGCATACAACAAAGCAGCCGGTTTTTTCCGCGTATGCTGTTGCTTTTGTTCACTTCCGTATGTGCTTGGAACATGCAACGTGATCGCATTGGTATCTGGAAGGATTCGTCAAAGTAACCTATACAGATATATCAATTCTGTTTCTCTCCGTTCGCTCCCTCAAGGAATACCAGTCGTGACAACTATCGTTCACCAGAAAGACGGTGGACCGCCCCTCACGGATAAGGTGCGCAGCACCAATGTCATGCTCGGAATTGGCCTCAAGGTCGCTTCGGTCTGCGTCTTCGTCTGCATGTCGAGCCTGCTGAAGGCGTCGGACGGCATCCCCGCGGGACAGCTGGTGTTTTTCCGCTCCTTCTTCGCCATCTTTCCGGTTGTCGTGTTCATCGCGTGGCAGGGCCAGCTGAACGTCGCGTTCAAGACCAACGAACCCTTCAGCCACTTCTGGCGCGGTTTTGTCGGCGTCAGCGCCATGAGTGCCAGTTTCTACGGCCTTACCAAGCTGCCGTTGCCGGAAGCGATTGCCCTCAGCTATGCCACGCCCCTGCTGACCGTATTGTGCAGCGCCGTGTTCCTGCGCGAGACCGTGCGGCTTTACCGCTGGAGCGCTGTGTTTGTCGGGCTCATCGGCGTGCTGATCATTCTCTGGCCGCGCATGACGTTCTTCACCGGTCAAAGCGAATTCGGCGGGGAAGAGGCAATTGGCGCGCTCGCCACCCTTTGCGGGGCGGGGCTTGCGGCCATCGCCATGCTGCTGGTGCGGCGACTGGTCCAGACTGAACGCACCCCGACCATCGTCGTTTACTTCTCGATTGCCTCGAGCGTCATCGCGCTGGTCAGCCTGCCTTTCGGCTGGGTCTGGCCCACGCCGATGCAGGCGACATTCCTGGTCATGGCCGGTATTGCCGGCGGCGTGGCGCAAATCCTTCTGACCGAGAGCTACCGGCACGCTGACATGTCGACCATCGCGCCGTTTGAATATACGTCGATGCTGCTCGGCCTGGTCATCGGCTACATGCTGTTCGGCGATATTCCGTCCAGCGAAATGATGACGGGTGCGGTCATCGTCATCAGCGCCGGCATCTTCATCATCTATCGCGAGCGCCAGCTCGGGCTTGCCCGGGCACGGGCGCGCAAGGCCTCGACGCCGCAGGGCTGACCCTAGTCGTCCTTGGCCGCGCTGATGGCCGGGTTGAGCTGCAGCGTTTCCGGCGTCTGCGGCCTGTCCGGCGCGCGGTAGACGAAGTCCGGCCGCTCCGACGGCACCTGCCGGGCCCGGCGCAGGCTGCGCCAGAAGGCGTAGGAACCGTAGGCTGCGTAGCAGCCCGCCATGGTCATGAAGAAACCGGCGGGGCCGGTGACATCCATCAGCCGCCCGGCAATCTGCGGGCCGATCATGCTGCCGATGCCGTAGACGATCAGCAGCCCGCTCGAGACTTTGACGAATTCGCTCGGCTCGGCAAAATCATTGGCATGGGCGACGTTGAGCGAATAGATCGGAAACAGCACCGTGCCGAAGGCGAACATCAGGGAATAGATGACCCAGGGGGTAACAGGCTGCACGATGATCATGGTCACGGACAACAGGACGCCGACAATACCGGCCACCACCATCACATAGCGCCGGTCGACAAAGTCGGAGATGCGCCCGATGGGATACTGGAAGATGGCGCCGCCGATCATGGCGCTGGCAATCATCGTGGCGATATCGAAGGTGGAAAGACCGATTTCGCGGCCATAGATCGCTGACAGGAAATTCCACGCGCCCGCTATGATACCGGCAATCAGCGAGCCGATCATCGCCGCCGGCGATTTGCGGTAGAGGCCGGACAGGTCGAGCGAAACCTCGGTCAGCGGGCGCGGCGACTGGGCATTGGAAAGCCCGGTTGGCACGAGGGCTGCGGCATAGATCAGCGCACCGATCATGAACAGCGCCTGTGTCGCCGGGTTGCCGAACGGCAGGATGTATTGCCCGACCAGCAGGCCGATCATCGATACGATCATGTAGATTGAAAACACCATGCCGCGTGTGGCGTTGGTCACGCGCTCGTTCAGCCAGCTTTCAATCACCATGTAGCTGCCGGCCAGCGAGAAGCCGGCAAGCGCCCGGAACAGGGTCCAGGCCCACGGGTCGATGATGAGCCCGTGCAGCAGCATCGACATGCTGAGCAGGGTCAGGAGAACGGCAAAGACGCGGACGTGGCCGACGCGGCGCACCAGACGCGGAACGACAATGCAGCCACCGGTGAAGGCGAGGGCATAGCCCGTGCCAAGCCAGCCGACCGTGGTCGGCGACCAGCCTTCTATTCCTGCGCGCAACGGCAGCAGAATGCCTGCCAAACCGCCGGCGGTCAGCATCAGGAAGGTGCTGGTCAACAGTGCCGCAATCGGCAAGAGCTGGCGAAACATATGGGGACCCTGCGTTTCTGCACCGGAAAGTACAGCTTTCACCGGGCTTCAGAGCCGGAAATTACGACACTGTCATTCCAGTTTTGCGCCATGGCATATGAATTATTGCGTGAGGGCGCGCAACTGTATTTTGGCGGCAATGAAATCACGCCAGGCAAAGCGCTTCTGGGCTGAATTGCGCAGGAGATAGGCCGGATGCAGCGTCGGCATGACCGGGATGTCGATCCCCGCAGCCGTGCGGTGGGTTTTCCAGTTGCCGCGCAGCCGCAAAATGCCTTCCGGCGCATGCGTCAACGCCTTGGCGGCGGGGCCGCCGAGGGCAACCAGCAGTTTGGGGCCGGCAAGTTCGATCTGCCGTTCGAAGAACGGGCGGCAGATCTCGGTTTCCAGCGGCGTCGGCGTGCGGTTGCCCGGCGGGCGCCAGGGAATGGTGTTGGCGATGTAGACGCCGGTGCGGTCAAGGCCGATGGCGCTGAGCATCCGGTCGAGCAACTGCCCGGAACGGCCGATGAACGGCACGCCTTCCAGATCCTCTTCGCGTCCCGGTGCCTCGCCGACGAACATGATGGGGGCGTGCGGATTGCCGTCGGCAAAGACCAGGTTCTTGGCAGTGAATTTCAGATTGCAGCCATCGAAGGATGCAAGCTGCTCACGCAACTGTTCAAGCGTGGTGGCGCTCGAGGCGAGCTGCCGCGCCAGCGCAATCTTGGTGTCGTCGGGGACGGAGGTCTTGTTCAAGGCCGGCGCTGCCACCGGTTGCGGCTCCGGGCGTGGCCGCTCGGCCTGCGGTACTGCTTGGCGCGTTGCTGCGGGCGGCTGAACAGGCTTGCGTGCGGGCTCCACTGCGGCAAAGCGATCGACCGGCGCGTCTTCGAGCGGTGTGTCGGCACCGGCTTCGGCATAAAAGTGCAAGAGTTCACGCAGGTCGGGCAATGGCTGATCCTTGAACCCGGATTGGAGCGGGTCTCCCCTTCAAGTCGCAAATTGCGCGCGTGATTGCAAGGTCAGGTGGAGGGAATGCGCGGCTCCTGCACCAGATAAAAGATGCGTTTGGGCGTAAAATCGCCGATAGGGAAATCCATGCTCACATTTGCCTTTGGATCTACCTTGCCATCATGAAACAGCATGCGGTCATAGGGCTCGAAATCGTCGTCGTAGGCGGTAAACAGATTGGAATGGATCATCCCGGTCACATCGCAGGGCTGGCAGAAGGACAGCCCGTCGCTATAGTCGCTCGGCTCCCCGAGCAATGACTGCAATTCGAAGAAAAACTCCTGCCACGGGCGGCCGCTGCCGTTGATGGCCCGGATCTGCAGATGGAACAGCAGGCCAAAACCCTGGGGCACGAAGCCTGGCTTCCCCACGCTGGCGTTGCGAATGACGAGCGTGACCGGAACGATATCATTCAGCTCTTCGGTGATGACGATCGGATCTTCGGTTGTGCCGGTGCCACTGACCGAGCGGATGCTGAACCCGCCCATTTCATCAGAAAAACTATAGGGCCCAACGGTCCATTTTTTCTGCTCCTGCGCCGCAGAATGGGTAAAAATCATGGTGACAGCCAGAACACTGCCCATTGTCCGGATCATCCAGAGTGATCTCATCCCGTCCCCGCTTGTTGGTTATCCCCGATCCACCAGCAGTTTTTTATGCGAGACATGTCAATGGAGGCGAGTATGAACGAAATGCGCAAAGGCGCAACTGGGTTGACCGGCCTGCGGATGGCCTGAGCTTGTCGAAGGGCGAACCATGCACAATGGCCCTGCAATCTCGCCTGAGAAACACCGGCAAATGCCCTTGATGTCACAGCCGTTATCCTGTTCCCCGCCCATTGGAAATTCCGCTGCACACGGGCTAAAATATTGACGTTTACGTTAAGGTAAATTATAAATTGTGGAAATGGTCGTAGGATGAGGGCAATTGGCCGCATCTTGAATGGATGCTAGCCTCTGTCATACGGCTATTGTTGCGTTACAAATGGGAAAAACACAGGCGAAGTGTTTGCGGGGCATAGCATTCAGGAGGACTTCATGAGCGAGACAAACGAACTTCCAGAGCGGGAGAGCATGGAGTTTGATGTCGTGATTGTCGGCGGTGGCCCATCGGGCCTGTCAGCGGCGATCAGGCTCAAGCAGATCAATCCCGAACTGTCGGTCGTCGTGCTGGAAAAGGGCGGCGAGGTCGGTGCCCATATTCTTTCCGGCGCGGTCGTCGATCCCATCGGCGTCGACAAGCTCTTGCCCGGCTGGCGGGACGAGGAGGGACACCCCTTCAAGACACCCGTGACAGCGGATCATTTTCTGGTTCTGGGGCCGGCAGGCTCCGTCCGCCTGCCGAATTTCGCCATGCCGCCGCTGATGAACAATCACGGCAATTTCATTGTTTCGCTGGGCAATGTCTGCCGCTGGCTCGCCACCAAGGCGGAAGAGCTCGGCGTCGAGATTTATCCCGGATTTGCCGGTTCCGAAGTTCTCTATGACGATAGCGGCGCGGTCATCGGTGTGGCCACCGGCGACATGGGCATCGAAAAGGACGGTTCGCACGGTCCGGCCTATACGCGCGGCATGGCGCTGCTCGGCAAATATACACTCATCGCCGAAGGCGCGCGCGGCTCGCTCGCCAAACAGCTCATCAGCAAGTTCAAGCTCGATGAAGGCAAGGAACCGGCCAAGTTCGGTATCGGCCTGAAAGAGCTCTGGCAGATCGATCCGGCCAAGCACAAGCTGGGCCTGGTGCAGCATTCCTTCGGCTGGCCGCTTGACCTGAAGACGGGTGGCGGTTCGTTCCTCTATCACCTCGAGGACAATACGGTGGCCGTCGGCTTCGTCATGCACCTCAACTACAAGAACCCCTATCTGTCGCCGTTCGAGGAATTCCAGCGCTTCAAGACACATCCCGCCATTCGCGGTACGTTCGAGGGCGGCAAGCGCCTTGGCTATGGTGCGCGCGCCATTACCGAAGGCGGCTGGCAGTCGGTGCCGAAACTGTCCTTCCCCGGCGGCGTGCTGATCGGTTGCTCCGCCGGTTTCGTCAACGTGCCGCGCATCAAGGGATCGCACAATGCCATGCTTTCGGGCATGCTGGCGGCGGAACATGCGGCGGCGGCACTGGCTGCGGGACGGGCCAATGACGAACTCATCTCCTACGAAAACGCCTGGCGCACCAGCGAGATCGGCAAAGACCTGAAGCGGGTGCGCAACGTCAAGCCGATGTGGTCGAGACTCGGCACCGTCGGCGGCGTGGTGCTTGGCGGCATCGACATGTGGCTGAACACGATTTTCGGCGGCTGGTCGCCCTTCGGCACGTGGAAGCATGGCAAGTCCGACGCGGCGTCGCTGGAACCGGCGGCCAAGCACAAGCCGATCGCCTATCCCAAGCCCGATGGCGTCTTGACCTTCGACCGCCTGTCCTCGGTGTTCCTGTCCAACACCAACCACGAGGAAAACGAACCGGTCCACCTCATCGTCAAGGATGCAGCGCTGCAGAAATCGTCGGAACACGATGTCTTTGCGGGGCCATCGACGCGCTATTGCCCGGCGGGCGTTTATGAATGGGTCGAGGAAAGCACCGGACCGAAGTTCGTGATCAACGCCCAGAACTGCGTTCACTGCAAGACCTGCGATATCAAGGACCCGAACCAGAACATCAACTGGGTGCCGCCGCAGGGCGGCGAGGGGCCGGTCTATACCAGCATGTGATGAAAAGCCCGGTTGATCCGGGCTTTTTTCCGATTGAGACCCGGGTAAAAGCTCGCGTCTTTTGTCGATCAACCGACCCGTACCGGAGTTTACCCGTGATCACCTGCTATCTCAAATATGTCATCGATCCCTACAAGCTTGCCGAATTCGAGGAATATGGCCGCCGCTGGATCGCGCTCGTCACTCGCCTGGGCGGAAACCATCACGGCTATTTCCTGCCGAGTGAAGGGGCAAGCAACATCGCCTATGCGATGTTCAGCTTTCCCAGTCTTGCTGACTATGAAACATACCGGCAGCGCATGGCAAAAGACTCCGAATGCCAGGCGGTGTTTGAAATGGAAAAACACAATCGCAGCATCGTCAGCTACGAGCGCAGTTTCCTGAGGCCGGTATTCGAATAATCACTGCGTCAGCATCACGGTCTGCAGATCCGGACCGTCATCGGCCGCCGCATCGATTGCAAACCGCAGGAGCAGCGGCAGGTGATCCGAGCCGACAGGCGCGAGCGTTTCGACGCTTACGCCCGAGATGCGGCTTGATACGAGAATATGATCAAGCGGCAGGCCGATCCATCTGGCCGCTTTCGCCAGCGTGCCGTTGATCAGCCAGCTCGGGCGCAATCCATCCACCGGCATGGTTTTGCTTGCCGCCGCGATCTGGCGAACGGTTTGGCTCCATGGTGCCGCATTGAAGTCACCGGCAACAATCATCGGCCCCTGCAGCCGTTCGAAATAGGCGCGCATTTCCTCAACATTATCAGGTTGCGCAAACGGCCAGGGCCAGTCTAGGTGCAGGGCGGCAACCAGTGCGGTGCGGCCGCCGAAGTCAATCCGGGCGAGGCCGGCAAGGGCGTTGCCGATGCATTGCGGCGTCGTGCCCAGCGCAAAGGGGCGGCGGGAGAGGATGGCCACGCCACCGATGCGTTTGCTGCTGGGGCAGTAGAGATTGTAGGGATACCGCGCTTCGATCGCCGCGAGCTTCGGCCGCCAGCTGTCCGAAACCTCCTGCAGGGTGATGACGTCGGGGCTCTGCTGCGCAATCAGACGGATAACCTCCGTCTGGTCGGCATTGTCAAAGCGAAGGTTCAACTGCAGCAGCGTGTATTGCGGCTGGCCGGATGGCGTGGCGGCTTGCGGCGTTCCGGCTGATGCGGGCGCGGGAGCTGGGGCCAGCACGGTCGACAGGGCCATGACCGCCAGAATGATGGTCATCAGGCTTTCCCGCCACAACCCCATGAAAAGGGCTGGCAGTGCCGTGAGGATCATGAGCGCGGCGAGGTGCATGCGGAAGTGCGCGAATGCATCGAAAACCGGATGCACGGAACCGAAAAATCCGAGCACCAGCGGTACCGACAGCAGGACCGGTACAAGCACGGCCGCGAGCTTCACCCAGGATGATTTTGTCGTTGTTGTCATGGTCACGCATTAAACGGTCAATTGCGACGCAATCAAGATGCGGAATGTCAGATCGCGTTCTCCGCTCATTCAGCAACGAGCCATCGCCGCAACCTCCAAATGCACACCGTCTTCAACATTCAACTCTGCATGCGTTGCTGTTTTCGCGGGATTTGCAAAGGTGTCCATCACTCAGGCGTTTGAGAGTGAAGCAGCACGCACCGAGCCAGCCGGTACATCGGGACGATGGGCCGCCTCGCCTGCAGCGTCACGCGCCATAGGCGCGTAAGAGACGCTGCAAAACTTAAAGTTTGCGTGATCTTTTCGAAAATCATTCTGATTTTCAGATCACGCAAGGGGCAATGGCCTTGCTCTCAAAACTGGAGGTGAGGCGATGTGGTATCTGCCACTGAGCATCACACTGGAAGTGAAAAAAACCCGGAGCAGCTGGTCACTGATCCTCCGGGTTCAATTCACTATCTAGAAAAAGGAGGTGGGCGAAAGCCCATCTCCACTCCAGAAGAATACGGCATTTCGCCCTTGTTTCCAAGCAACAATCGCCAAATCGTCAGGCCATCCGCCGAGAAAAGCTCGTCTCTGCTACTGGAAGGCCATCTCGAAGAAGCTGCGCAACTTGCGCGAGTGCAGTTTTTCCGGCGGCATTTCCGCCAGTTTCTCCAGCGCACGGATGCCGATCTGCAGATGCTGGGCGACCTGACGCTTGTAGAACTCCGTTGCCATGCCCGGCAGCTTCAATTCGCCATGCAGCGGCTTGTCGGAGACGCACAGCAGCGTTCCATAGGGCACGCGGAAGCGGAAGCCGTTGGCGGCAATGGTCGCCGACTCCATGTCGAGTGCAATGGCGCGCGATTGCGACAGGCGCTTCACCGGTCCGCGCTGGTCGCGCAGTTCCCAGTTGCGGTTGTCGATGGTGGCAACCGTGCCCGTGCGCATGATGCGCTTCAGATCATAGCCCTCAAGTCCCGTGACTTCGGCGACCGCCTGTTCGAGCGCCACCTGCACTTCAGCCAGCGCCGGGATCGGCACCCAGACCGGCAGGTCGTCATCGAGCACGTGATCCTCGCGCACATAGGCATGGGCCAGCACATAGTCGCCGAGCGCCTGTGTGTTGCGCAGACCGGCGCAGTGGCCGAGCATCAGCCACGCATGCGGGCGCAGAACCGCGATGTGGTCCGTGATGGTCTTGGCGTTGGAGGGGCCGACGCCGATATTGACCATGGTGATGCCGGCATTGTCTTTCTTCGCCAGATGATAGGCAGGCATCTGCGGCAGCCGTCCAATCGGCACGCCCGAAGTCGGCGCGTCGTCACCGGCTTCGGTGATCAGGTTGCCCGGTTCGATGAACCGCTCGTAGCCGCCGCCACCCTCGGCCATCAGCCGCCGCGCCAGGGCGCAGAACTCATCGATGTAGAACTGATAGTTGGTAAAGAGGACATAGTTCTGGAAATGCACCGGGCGGGTCGCGGTATAGTGCGACAGGCGATGCAGGGAATAATCCACGCGCTGCGCCGTAAACGGCGACAGCGGCATGATCCCGTCAATATCGTCGGTCTCATATTCGCCATTGACGATCCGGTCATCCGTGGCGTTGAGATCGGGAACATCGAAGAGATCGCGCAGCGGGCGCTGGAAAGCATCGGCAACCGAGGATTCCACATAGGTGCCTTCAAGGAAGGCAAAGTGGATGGGGATCGGTGTCGTGGATTCCTGCACCGTAACCGGGCCGCCATGATTGCGGATCAGCAGCCTGATCTGTTCTTCCAGGTAGCTTTCGAAAAGATCGGGCCGGGTGATGTTGGCCGAATACTGGCCGGGTGCCGAGACATGGCCGAAGGCGAGGCGGGAGTCGATCTGCGCATAGCTTGACGTGGACAGGCGCACTTCCGGATAGAAGGCGCGAAAATGCGTGTTGTTTTCCACTTCGCCCTTGGCGACCTTGTCGAAGCCATCGCGCAGAAACTGCGTGTTCCGCTCGTAAAGGGCGATTAACGCCTGCACGGCGGCTTTCGCGTCGGTGAATTCTTCGGGTTCAACATGGGGCGGCATGCTGATGGCGACGGGTTTCTTTATTCCGATTCGATTGTTCATGCTCTTAATATAGTGAAATCGGATGTCAGTTGGGAGATGGCAAAAAGCCTGAAATTTCAATTCGGTTCAGGCCGCCTGCCAAAGCCGGCCGGAAATCGGCCACCGGCTATTGCGATCGGGCATCGGGCACTTATGTTTGACCGGATAGATTAAGCTCCCAGGAGATCGATATGACGACGCAGACCAAGCCAATTGAACTCTACTACTGGCCGACACCCAACGGCTGGAAAATTTCCATCATGCTGGAAGAGCTTGGGGTTCCCTACGATCTCAAGCTGGTCAATATCGGCAAGGGCGAACAATTCGAACCGTCATTCCTCAAGATCGCGCCCAACAATCGCATGCCCGCGATCATCGATCCGGAAGGGCCCGGCGGCGAACCGATCTCCGTGTTCGAATCCGGCGCCATCCTGCAATATCTCGGACGCAAGTTCGGCAAGTTCTATCCGCAGGACGAGCGCAAGCGCGTCGCCGTGGAGGAGTGGCTGTTCTGGCAGGTGGGCGGCCTCGGGCCCATGGCCGGGCAGGCGCATCATTTCCGGCAATATGCACCGGAAAAGATCGAATACGGCATCAACCGCTACACCAACGAGGTCAACCGTCTGTATGGTGTGATGAACCGGCGTCTGGAAGGCCGGGACTATCTTGCCGATGCCTATTCCATCGCCGATATGGCGTCGTTCGGCTGGGTTGTCTCCCACGCCAATCAGGGGCAGGATCTCAATGATTTTCCCAATCTCAAGCGCTGGTTTGAAGCCATAAGCGCCCGCCCTGCCGTTCAGCGGGGCAGGGATCTGGGCAAGGAAGCGCGCCGCAATCTCGCCGACGACAAGGAAGCGCAGAAAATCCTGTTCGGCCAACGGGCGCGCTGACAGGCGAGCCATTGTCAGGGGCAGGATCATCCCCTAGAGGTGCCGCGTCTCCGTCGGCGCCTCTCCCCAGTTGTCGTGCAAGCCGTCCTGATATTGCACAGGGGCTGCCAGCAGTTCTTCCAGTGAAAGGTCATCGAGAACGGACAGGTTGACGGCATAGAAGGGCCCGCCCATCACCTCCAGGTTGCCCTGTCCGAACGGCTTGACGCCGCAGGTCCTGCAGAAGGAATGCGTGATGGTCTTGCTGCCGAACTGGTATTGCGTGAGATTGTCGGCGCCTGCGAGGATCTGTACGGCATCACCGCCGGTAAAGGCTTTCCAGAACCGCAGCTTGGCACAGAACGAGCAATTGCATTTGCTCGTGCCGGCATCGAGATCGATCGTGCATTCGAAACGCACGGTCTGGCAATGACAGCTGCCATGATAGGTTTTTTTCATCGGATATCTCCGCTGGAGTGATCGAAATCAGTGACAGCAGCTATCGTCGGCGGATTTGGCCGCACCGGCATATTCGTCATGGCGCTTGACCCAGTTCTTGCCGAGACCGCCAAGATCGGGCGTGCCATCCCAGCCCTCCTGCCGGCCGAGCGGCGTCAGGTCGAGATAGTTGTAGGTGCCAAGCTGCAGGTCGCCGCCGCGTCCATAGCTTGAATAGGTGTGGTAAACCGTATCGCCGTCGCGCAGGAAGACACTGGTTCCCGGCTGTTCGCCCCGCATGAACCAGGGCATGCCCTTGCGCTCATATTCCTCGGCCGTGGTGTAATTGTAGATGGGCGGCGCGACCGTCTCGTCCAGCGTGACATGGAAATCATAGTTGAAATCGCTGCCATGGGACGACAGCCACGGGAAGGTCCAGCCCATGCGTCTTCTGTAAGCTTCGATTTCGGCGAGGGGCGCGCGCGAGACCACCACCAGCGTGGTGTCGCGGGCGTGCAGATGCGCCAGATTGCCGATACTGTCGGCAAGGAAGGAGCAGCCGGGGCAGCCTTCGCCTTCGCCCGGTCCCAGCATGAAATGATAGACGATCAGCTGGCGGCGCCCCTCGAACAAATCGGACAGGCCGAGCTTGCCCTTCGGTCCCTCAAACACATAATCCTTGTCGATCTGCACCATCGGAAGTGCACGGCGCTCGCGGTTCAGGGCATCGCGCTGTTTGGTGAAGGCCTTTTCCTTCAGCAGAAAGGCCTTTCTGGCCTTGTCCCACTCGGCGCGGGAAACAACCTTGCGGTCGTCCGGGTGTGCATGGGTGTTCATCGTTTCCTCCTTGATATTGGCTCAAGCGATAATCAGTCCGTGAGCGGGGGGCATGCGCTCCTCAGTGAAGGCGGCCCAGCGGCTCGACATAGGCCTCCAGCCGTTCCATGCATTCGGTCCAGCCATTCTCATGCGAATCCCGGTCGTCGGCGGAATCGAACGGTGCCTGATGGAAGACGAGCCGCGTGCGCTGTCCCTGCGCGCTCATGGTGACGGTTACCAATGTCTGCGGCCCGCGCAGGCCATCGCTATCCTCCCAGGCAAAGGTGAAGACGATCCGCTCCGGCTCGACGATCTGGGTGTAGCGGCCGACCATCCAGGCGTCCTCGCCATCGGGAGAGCGGATGGACGAGCGATAGGCACCGCCCTCCCTGAAATCGATCTGGCAGTTCGGACAGGTGAAATTCTTCGGGCCCCACCAGCGCACGACATGCTCCGGCTGTGACCAGACCTTGAAAACGAGCGCCACCGGCGCATCGACGATCCGGACGATTGTCAGTTCGCGATCATTGTCCCTGCGGGCCAGCGCTGCGGTCATGGTTCCTCTTCCTTCCCATTCCGAACCGATCATATCTAACTCATAGGTTAAATAACCTTTTGGTTTAATACACTCTGATTTTGCCAACGTCAACATTGCCGGGGCTTACTTTTTTGCGTCACACATTTTCCTTGGAAAGCGCCACATCCGGCATCAGTTTCCGCTCCGGCAAGGACCGCCTTGCGATTCACGATTCCGGAGACGCAGATGAGACATGTCAGGTCATATTACACGCCGCGCTGCACGTGTTGGGTCCATGCCGGTTGTTCCGGCCCTGTCGCTGTCGATCAGACCGGCGGGCGCAGCGAAGGAGCGGGATATCGAAGCCGCGTTCAAAGACCTGGAGAGGGCAAGCGGTGCACGCCTTGGGGTTTCGGTGCACGATACGGGCAGCGGTAAGCGCATCGCAAGACGGCGCAACCCGGCCGGGCCGGCCATATCTGATGCAAGCAAACAAAAACCCCGCGAGAGCTCTACGCTTTCACGGGGTTTGGCATGCCGTCTGAAAATTACTGGCGTGTCAGGCTTTCGCTCTTGCAGATGAGCCCGCCCAGCACGCAACCGGACAGGGACAGGGTGTTGCCGCTGACGCTGGCCTTGCCATTATAGGTCTTGCCCTCGTCGAGCTTGTTGACCTGTCCCTTGTAGGACCCGCCCTTGCCGGACATCTCGCCGATGGATTTGCCCTTGTACTCGCCGGTCAAGACCGTGCCGCAATACTTGTCGGCGCCGCAGGACGAGTACTGGATGAGCGTGCCGGTCGGCCGCTTCCACGTGCCGACGATCGGTTCCTCGGCCAGTGCCGGACCTGCCATCAATACAACGCCGGCGCATGCCAATAAGAGTTTGCGATTCATATGTTCCTCCCAATAAGGGTTGTGCGGCAAATGGGATCTCTCCGCGTCCATTTGCATGTCCCTTACGTAAACGTAATTCAAAAAAATCCTGAAAGGAAGCCTTATGCGCGCTCGCAGCCGGGGTTTTTTGCAGGCAGGCGTTGCGGAACGGCGAGGAGATTCCCGTGTGAATGGCTCTAAGCCCGGCAAAAAGAAGCTGTGCCTTGGTTAGCAAAGGCTTGAAATCGGACAGCGGCATTTTAAGCGAATTTGATCCAAATGCCTGCAATTGCTGGGGCGATATATTTAATGAATTCCGAAGTTTACCAGTTGTTTTTGTTTTGTTTGGCTCCAGTTAATCATGCCCCTTAACAGCAATTTGAGGGCTGTGTGGCATTCTCGAAAACATCGAAAGAGCACGCCAAAACAAACAAATCAGGCGGTTCTCAGAAGTCTAACAGGGCTTATCGGTTTAAACAGGGACTCGGTAAAATGGCACGCTTTGATCTTCAGAATATCGATGCCGGACATGTCGGCGGCACCGCAGAAACGGACATCCTCTTTGAAATGGGCATCATGTATGCCACGGGCCGTGACTGTGCCGTTGATCATGTCGCCGCGCATAAATGGTTCAACATTGCGGCAATCAAAGGCAGCGACCGGGCTGCGGAACTGCGCGCCGAACTGGTGAAAACCATGTCCAAGGCCGATCTGGCGACGGCCATGCGCGAAGCCCGCGAATGGATGACCACGCACTGAACTGCCGATGCTTGGTGCGTGGTTCGACAAGCTCTCCATGAGGGAGGTGGTTTGGTGCAAGGTTAATCACAAACGTTGCAGAACGTAACTCCCTGCAATCCTCACTCTTCCTCATGGTGAGCTTGTCGAACCACGCATGAGCGCTCAAGCCACAGCGGCACGAGACAACAATGGCTCAGCCCGTCGGCTGGAACGCATCGCGGATCACCTTGGCCATCCCGTCAATCGCGGGGCTCATCATCCGCGGATTGCGCCGCAGCACGACATTTGATGAATCAATGACCGGAAATCCCTCTGCTTCCGTCAGTTCACGGCAGCCCGGCGGAATATTGCTGCGCGCGAGCGGGGCGATGGCAAGGCCAGAAACCGCTGCTATTTTCAAGCCTCCGCCCGTATCGCAGCTATAGGCCACGCGATAATCGATCCTGTTGCGTTCCAGCGATCCCATGGCGAATTTCCTGCACCAATCCGATCGCTCGTAGATCGCGATGGGAACGGGCGTGATTTCATGCACGCAATGCACCTCCGAGGTGACCCAGACAGTCGGGTCGACAAACAGAACCTCGCCGGTTGCCGGCGGCTCCCAGTTGAATATGACGGCAAGATCAAGCTCGTCCGCATCCAGTGCGGCCAGCTGTTGCGCCGAATATCCGCATTTGACCGTTACTTCCACCTGCGGATGCTGGCTGGCAAAGGCGGCGAGGGCGCGCGGCAGGATCGTGTAGCCATATTCTTCGGGAAGGCCGATCCGCACGGGGCCGCCAAGCGGCTTGGCCCGGATCGTCGCCATGGTTTCATCCAGCAGCGCGACGATGCGCTGCGCGTTGACGAGCAGTGCTTCGCCCTGCGCGGTCAGCGCAACGCCGCGCGAGCCGCGGGCAAAAACGCTTTCTCCCAGAACCTCCTCAAGCCGCTTGATCTGGACGCTCACGGCCGATTGCGTGCGCCCGATCCTTTCCGCCGCGCGGGTGACATTGCCGGCCGTTGCCACGGCCAGGAACGTGCGGAGCAGATCGCTGTCGAGCGGCGGGTTCATGGTGTTTCCTGCAATTAAAATTTCGAATGACAGGCATAATTTCTATTCGTTTGATGTATGTCAATGCTTGCGTCAAGCATGGTGACTATTCGCCATTCGAGACCAGCTCCATGTCTGTTTTCTGCTTGTTTTCAAATCTTTGGAAGGGTTTGCGGATCGCTGATCGCGAGGCTCGCCAACTCGCGGTACTGTCGCGCAAGCCGGGTGAACATTTGCTGCGTGATGCCGGCATCACGCGCCAGGACGTAGCCGGGATCGCCTGCTGTTATCGCCTGAAGCGGCTGCAGGTACTCCTGCGGCACTCGAACCAGCCGTGCCATTGATACGGCTGCCGGTTCGACGCTGAACACTCTTCTTCGGCAATTCCACATTATTGACGCAATCAGGACGAGATTATTGCTGTGATTGCAACCTGGCCGTTAGACTGTATCGCGGTGAGGGGGCATTGTTGTCATGGGAGCGTCGCGGCAACCCGGCAGGTCTGAGTTACCGGCCTGATTTCAGGGGGCGGCTGCACATTCGGGAGAATCTGGAGGAAGATGCTTTGAATTGTCACAGTAATGCAAATATTTTCTTCTAAACGATGTGTAGTATAAAGTTTTAATTCAGATATATATTTATCATATTAGAATTGATTTTGTAACAATGCTCATTTTTTATGTTGTTTTGTCTTTTTGTTATGAATTTCTGTGATGGGCTATGATTAAACCTATCATTAGAATTATGATAGTTAATTCGATTTAATGTGGTTTTTTAGTGAGACTTTCGCAACTCTTAGGGGTTGCGAACACCGGGATATCAGCTAAGTAAACAGTTTATGGAATTTTTGATTCTTAAAGAAGATGGGGAAGTTATGCAGGACGAGCTTGGGGCATTATTATCAAGGTTGAGCCATGCTCAAAAAGAGTTGATAATTTTGACTGCAAAGACCAATGCTTTTCCTGACAATAATACCTTGAAAAGGATAGCCACACTGGCGTTGAACATTTCCGCCGTGGAAGCCCTGATTGCCGATACGCAAAACCGCGACAAACGCGCGAAAATGACCAAGGCGAACGATTAAAAGGATTGAACGGCATGAACCCCTGTTGCCGATAGAGGCGCTGTTCATGCCGTTCTGTCGATAAAACCGTTTTCAGCACATCAGACGCTGGCAGGACCGGTGCGGGTTGCTTCGAACAGGAACCAGTGGCGGCGCTCGGATTCATCGATGTAATTCTCGATGATGCTCGTGGTGGCACTGTCATGGTATTCGCTGCAAAGCTCATGCACCTGCCGCAGATAGCTGATAAAGCTCTTCGTGTCGTCGCGCAGTTCGGCCAGCATGTCCTCAGGCGTCACGAAATTGGCGTCGTTGTCGAGCAGGCGCTGCTGGGCGGAAATCTGCCCGATGGAGCGCAATGTTGTGCCGCCGATCTTGCGCACGCGCTCCGCCAGAACGTCGGTCATGTCAAAAATCTGGGCGCCCTGTTCATCCAGCATCAGGTGATAATCGCGAAAATGCGGCCCGCTCATATGCCAATGGAAGTTTTTCGTTTTCATGTAGAGCGCGAAGGTATCGGCGAGCAGCGCGTTGACGGCGGCTGCGATGTCGCGGGTCGCGTCCGCGCCGAGATCGGTGGGCGTTGCGGTGGGCGCGCGTTTGATCGTCTGCAATGATTTGGTAGCCATGGGTCGATCTCCTCTGCTGTGAATGGGAAATTCTTACGACTTGAGTAGGCAAGTGGTGCTAGCGGTCCGATTCTGACATTTGCATCCCTTCGATACATTCGCATGCCGCGCGTCATGTCAAATGGGATGCGAATGTCAAATTCGTTCCACTCGTCACAGATATACGACTAGCACGACTGTTTGTCATTTCTGCTTCAAATCTTGGTCAACGCGGCGACTTCCGCCTCTTCGAAGCGCACAAGGGCCGTCTTCTCCTTGACTTGAGCCCCTTCGTTGACGATCTCGGCAATTTTTCCGTCATGCGGAGCGGTGATGGAATGTTCCATCTTCATGGCCTCCAGCACCAGGAGAACCTGTCCCTTCCTGACGAGATCGCCGGCAGAGACCCGGACGGATTTCACCAGACCCGGCATCGGCGCGGTCAGCCGGTCACCCGCACCTCCGGCCTCGTCGGCCTGCTGCAGGGGATCAGGCACGGCAAAAATTGCCACCACGCCCCTGGCGATGACCGCAATGCCTTGCGGTATTGCCGCGGTCTTCGCCCGCAGGTTGATGCCCTTGCCGGTGATGTGCCAGCCGCTGCCATCGCGCCGCACCCGCAGGTCAAGGGTGGCGTCGGCTACAGCGACCTCGAAGCGATCGTCATCCAGAACCGTAATGCCATAGCGGAGCGTATGGCCGGGCTCGCCCAGCGTAACCGGGTATTGCGGCGGCGCCAGATGGCTGTAGCCGCGCAGTGCCGTCCAGGGATCGTCGGAGGTGACCTTTGTCAGAAGGCCGCTGGCATAGAGCACGGCCAGCTCCTTTGCGCCCGCCGGCATGGCCACGGGAACGACCAGACTGTGAAGATCCCGGTCGATCAGGCCGGTATCGACATCACCGGCGGCAAAACCCGGATGCCGCGCCAATGCGGCGAGAAATGCTGCATTGGTGACCGTTCCGGCAATCTCCGTGTTCAGAAGGGCGTCTTCCATGGCTTGCAGCGCGGTCGCGCGATCTTTGGCGTGAACGACGATCTTGGCAATCATCGGATCGTAATAGGGGGAAATGGTGTCGCCCGGGCGCACGCCGGTCTCAATCCGCACCGTGCCTTCCCTGACGGCAGCGGGAAAGGCGAGGTGATGTAACGTGCCGATGGCTGGCAGAAAACCCTTGGCCGGGTCTTCCGCATAAAGCCGCGCTTCCACGGCGTGGCCATTCAGCGGGATTTGCGCCTGCGTCAGCGGCAGGGGGTCGCCTGCTGCCACGCGCAGCTGCCATTCCACCAGGTCAAGCCCGGTGATCATTTCGGTCACGGGATGCTCGACCTGCAGCCGCGTGTTCATTTCCATGAACCAGAAGCCGTCCGGCCGCAGGCCCTGGCTGGCATCGACGATGAATTCGATCGTGCCCGCGCCAGAATAATGGATGGCCTTGGCCGCCTTCACGGCGGCGTCGGTCATCGCCGCGCGCATCTCCGGCGTGATGTCGGGAGCAGGGGCTTCCTCGATCACCTTCTGGTGGCGGCGCTGCAGCGAACAGTCGCGTTCATAGAGATGCACGGCATTGCCGTGATTGTCGCCGAACACCTGCACTTCGATATGGCGCGGCTTGGAGACGTATTTTTCCACCAGCACACGGTCATCGCCGAAAGCGCTCTTGGCTTCGCGCCGGGCGCTGCCCAGCGCTTCGGCGAAATCATCGGGGCTGTCGACCTTGCGCATGCCCTTGCCACCACCGCCGGCGCGCGCCTTGATCAGCACGGGATAGCCGATCTCGCGCGCCTTGGAGGCGAGCACGACGAGTTCCTGTGCTTCACCGTGATAGCCGGGAACGACAGGCACGCCCGCCTTTTCCATCAGCCGCTTGGCGGCGTCCTTCAGGCCCATGGCGCGGATGGAATCGGCCGAGGGGCCGATGAACACCAGTCCGGCCTTGACCACGGCATCGACAAAGCCGGGGTTTTCCGACAGGAACCCGTAGCCGGGATGAATGGCTTCGGCGCCCGTATCGATGGCCGCCTGAATGATGCGGTCGGCGCGCAGATAGCTTTCCGATACGGAGGAGCCGCCGATATGCACGGCCTCGTCGGCCATTGCCACATGCAGCGCATCGGCATCGGCGTCGGAATAGACGGCAACGGTACCGATACCCATCTTCTGCGCCGTGCGGATGACCCGGCAGGCAATTTCACCGCGATTGGCAATGAGGATTCTGGAGAACATTTTTGTCATGGTTTTTCTCCTTACATCCTGAAGATACCGAATGTGGTATCCTCCACGGGTGCATTCAGGGCTGCGGAAAGTGAAAGGGCGAGAACCTCGCGGGTTTTGGCCGGGTCGATGATGCCGTCGTCCCACAGGCGCGCCGAGGAATAGAGCGGGTGGCCCTCGCGCTCGTATTTTTCCAGGATCGGCGCGCGGAAGGCTGCCTCGTCGGCCGCGGGCCAGTCACCGCCCTTGCGTTCGATCCCCTCGCGCTTGACCAGCGCCAGCACCGTTGCCGCCTGTTCGCCGCCCATGACGGAAATGCGGGCATTGGGCCACATCCACAGGAAGCGCGGCGAGAAGGCGCGGCCGCACATGCCGTAATTGCCCGCGCCGAACGATCCGCCGATGATCATCGTCACCTTGGGCACGCGCGCCGTGGCAACCGCCGTCACCAGCTTGGCGCCATCCTTGGCGATGCCGCCCGCTTCATAGGAACGGCCCACCATGAAGCCGGTGATGTTCTGCAGGAAGACCAGGGGAATGCCGCGCTGGGTGCACAGCTCGATGAAGTGCGTGCCCTTCAGCGCGCTTTCGGAAAACAGCACGCCATTGTTGGCGATGATGCCGACCGGCATGCCATAGAGATGGGCAAAGCCGGTGATGAGGCTGGTGCCGTAATTCTGCTTGAACTCATCGAATTCGGAACCGTCGACCACGCGGGCGATGACTTCGCGCACGTCGTAGGGCTGGCGCAGGTCCGTGGGCACGATGCCGTAGAGTTCATGCGGATCGTAAAGGGGCGGACTCACTTTGCGAAGGTCGAGCCCTATCACCTTCTTTCGATTCAGGTTTCCGACGATGCGCCGGGCGATGGCAAGGGCATGGGCATCGTCCATGGCATAGTGATCGGCAACGCCGGACTCGCGCGTGTGCACCTCGGCGCCGCCAAGGTCTTCCGCCGTCACGTCCTCGCCGGTCGCGGCCTTCACCAGTGGCGGGCCTGCGAGAAAGATGGTCGCCTGACCTTTGACCATGATGGTTTCTTCCGACATGGCCGGCACGTAGGCACCGCCCGCCGTACAGGAGCCCATGACCACCGCGATCTGCGGAATACCCGCCGCTGACATGTTCGCCTGGTTGTAGAAGATGCGCCCGAAATGCTCGCGGTCCGGGAAAACCTCGTCCTGGTTCGGCAGGTTCGCGCCACCGGAATCGACGAGATAGATGCAGGGGAGGTTGTTCTGCAGCGCGATTTCCTGCGCGCGCAGATGCTTCTTCACGGTCAGCGGATAATAGGTGCCGCCCTTGACCGTGGCGTCGTTGACGACAATCATCACCTCCTTGCCGGACACGCGCCCGATACCGGCGATCAGCCCCGCCGATGCAACATTGTCGCCATACATGTCCCAGGCGGCAAACTGGCCGATTTCCAGAAAGGGCGAACCGGGATCAAGCAACTGTACCAGCCGGTCGCGCGGCAGCAGCTTGTTGCGCGCGGTGTGGCGCTTGCGCGCTTCGTCGGTGCCGCCCTTGCTCACCAGCGCAGCCTTGGCCTTGATGTCATCGACAAGGGCGCGCATGCGCTCCGTATTGGCGGCAAAGGTTTCGGATGTGGTGGTGATCTGGGACTGAAGTATGCTCATGTATTCTCCTATCGGATCACTTCGATGTGGCAGCCGACATCAAGGTCAGCCCAGGCGCGGTCGGTGGTAATGGCAGTGGCGCCTTCCCGTATGGCAAGAGCAAGGCAGGCGCGGTCGCCGAGAGAAAGACCCTTGTGGCGGGTTGCGGGGCGCAGCAAGGCGGCGGTCAGTGCGAGATCCTTGTCGAAATCAACATACCGGACACTGTGTCCGGTCATCAGTGCATCGGGAACGGCAAGGGAAAGGCCCTTGTCGGCGCAGGCGGCCATGATCTCGGCCAGGTTGACGGTCGTGCAGAGCGCGCCGGAAAGGCAGGCCTGCGCACGGTCTGCACCGGGTTCTTGCAAGAGAACGGCCAAAACAGCTGACGCATCAAGAACAATCCTCGTCATTTCTTCTGCGCCTTGGCGATTTCCGCAGCTTCGCGCGCCAGCCTGTCAAACCGCGCATCGGAAGCGCGTTGTTCGGCCAGTCTGTCCGCAATGAATTCGTCCACCAGACTGACACCCGGCCTTTTGAGCTTTTCGGCGCTCTCCCAGATCTTTTTCAGCGTCGCACTCTGGGAGGCAACCTGAAGATAACCGTCGACCATGCGCAGGGCGACGGTGTCGCCCGGCTTCACGTTCATGAGCTTGCGCATCTCGGCCGGGATAACCAAGCGGCCGCCATCACCTATCGTAGCAGTCACAGCCCAGGAAAACGGTGCCGACGTGGCGTCGGTATCGTGGTCAAACGCTTGCGATTCCTCACGGAAACCTTCATTCTTCTTGCGTGCCATTGTTGAAGACCTCTTTGAGAACAATGGAAGAAACCTGCCATCATTCATAAAACATGGCAATTCTACCAAAGAATGACATAAAATAGAATTCATGCCATTCAGGCGCTCTCCCCGAACATTTCGCGCCCGATCAGCATGCGGCGGATTTCGCTGGTGCCTGCGCCGATTTCATAGAGCTTGGCGTCGCGCAGCAGGCGTCCTGTCGGGTAATCATTGATGTAACCATTGCCGCCCAGCGCCTGGATGGCCTCCAGAGCGCACCAGGTGGCCTTTTCCGCCGCATAGAGAATGCAGCCAGCGGCATCCTTGCGCGTGGTCTCGCCGCGGTCGCAGGCGGCAGCCACCGCGTAGACATAGGCACGCGAGGCGTTCATCGTCGTGTACATATCGGCAAGCTTGCCCTGCATCAGCTGGAATTCGCCGATCGGCTGGCCGAACTGCTTGCGCTCATGCACATAGGGCACCACCACGTCGAGGCAGGCGGCCATGATGCCGAGCGGACCGCCGGCAAGCACGACCCGTTCATAGTCGAGGCCGGACATGAGGATGCGCACGCCCTTGCCCTCTTCGCCGAGCACGTTCTCGAACGGGATTTCGCAATCTTCGAACACCAGTTCGCAGGTGTTGGAGCCGCGCATGCCGAGCTTGTCGAGCTTTTGCGCCGTGCTGAACCCCTTGAAACCCTTCTCGACCAGAAACGCCGTCATGCCGCGCGACCCGGCGGCGGGATCGGTCTTGGCGTAGACCACCAGCGTATCGGCATCGGGACCATTGGTGATCCACATCTTGTTGCCGTTCAGCACATAGCGGTCATTCTTCTTGTCGGCGCGCAGCTTCATCGACACGACGTCGGAGCCCGCGCCCGGCTCGGACATGGCGAGTGAGCCCACATGCTCGCCCGAACACAGCTTCGGCAGGTATTTCGCCTTCTGCGCGTCCGTGCCCCAGCGGTTGATCTGGTTGACGCAGAGGTTGGAGTGCGCGCCGTAGGACAGGCCGACGGACGCCGATGCCCGGGAAATCTCTTCCACGGCAATGGCATGGGCGAGATAGCCGAGGCCCGAGCCGCCGAAATCCGGGTTTGCCGTCATGCCGAGCAGGCCGAGCGCGCCCATTTCCTGCCAGAGATGCATGGGGAACTGGTTGGACCGGTCCGTTTCGGCGGCAAGCGGTGCGATGCGTTCCTGCGCGAACCGGTGCACCGTCTCGCGCAGCGCTTCGAGATCATCTGAAAGTCCAAATCGCAGACCTGACTGATACATGCTACTCTCCCATGTCCTTTGTCGTGACATTCTTGGCGCCCACAAGGCGCAATCCCATAGTGACGTATTTTTCCGCAATCTGCGTGACAGTAAGCCTGTCATCCGGGCGAAACCAGACATTCACGCCGGTGGTCATCGCAATGATGGCCCGGGTCGTCAGCGGAATGTCGTCGATATCGAATTGACCGGACGTGCTGCCCGCCTCGAGGATCAGCCGCAGCTCGTTCTCGTAGACCGCCCGCAATTCCACCAGAATGGCCAGCTTGTCACCCTGCAGGCTGCGCAGCTCCATATTGGCAATGTGCACATCGTCCGGGCGCTCCACGTGATAGCGGATGTGAAAGCGGATGAAGGCGGCAAGCCGCTCCAGCGGCGTGGTCAGGGTCTGGCTCTCGGTCCGCCAGGCCGCCAGCAGCCGGTCCATGTGGTCGCGCATCACGGCGAACAGCAGTTCCTGCTTGGTCGGGTGATAGCGGTAGAGGGCCGCCGCCTGAACACCGACCTTTTCCGCCAGCTGGCGCATCGACATGGCCTCGTAGCCGACCTTGGCAATCAGCCGCCGTGCCGCGAGGTGAATCGCAGCCTGGGTCTTCTCGCCGTCTGAGCCAATTGTTCTCGCCATAGGATATTAATAAAACGAACGTTCAATTCATTCAAGAGGCAAATTCAACCCTCGATACTGGTTTGCACAACTGGGAGACGAAGGCTCTCAGACGAAGTGATAAGAGGCGTCCGATGGTGCCGCGGCGCAAAATCGGGTAGATTCAGTTCATTGCCAGTCTTCAATAGGCCTTTGATTGAATAGCGTTTTTCATAAGACTGAGAGTTGAAAAGCATGGTTGGTCGAGAATTCAAACATCTGTTGCCTGCGCTGGCCGCTGCAATTGTTCTGCTGGCAGGGGGTGTGCCGGCGCAGGCCGTTTCAATGAAGGAGTGCAGTGCCAAGTACAAAGCTGCGCAAGCGGCAGGCAGCACAACGGGCTGGAACGAATTCCGCAAGCAGGAATGCGCAAAAGCGGCGTCTGCGGCGGCGGAAACTGCGTCACCGGAGGCAAAACCGGAGATTGCGCCAAAGGCCGCCCCGACGGCCGGACTGCCGAAATCACTCGTGTTTCCGGGCGCCGTTTCCAGCAAATTTGCGGCGGAGAAACCGGCCAAGGCGCGCATGCACACCTGCCTGGAGCACTATCACATCAACAAGGACAACAATACGCTGGGGGGCATGCGCTGGATCGAGAAAGGCGGTGGTTACTACAAGCTGTGCAACAACAAGCTGAAGGGAATAAGCTGATCTCGCCGGTCGTCAGACGGCAGAGCGTCATATCTCTCTGTATCGTGGCAGCTATTTCCTGAAATCGAATGTGCGGAAGGCTGTGGCGGCAACGAGCAGCCAGCCGAGAATGAGCAGTGTACCGCCGGCGGGTGCGGCGCCGGGGAACAGGCGGTCACCGGTGATATCGCGGGAGGCAAGATCGCCGATGAACAGGAGGAGGCCGAGCAACAGCGCGAGGCCGCCGCCATAGGCTGCGCGGCTGATTTTCGCCAGCACCGCGAGGGCGAGGAAAGCCGGGGCGTGGATGAACAGGATGGGCGCAATGGTTGCCATATGCGGACTGGCGCTGTGCGCGGCGGCTGCATAGGCGGCGATGCCAGCGGCGCCGATCAGGCCGCCGAGGCCGGCGAATGTCCGGTTGAGGTCGTGCCGGTGCGGGGTGCCGCTGTTGGTATCCCCAAGGTGGGTGTCGCCATTCAATGCCATGTTCGGTTCCAGTCTATGTCGGTGCAGCTGTGGTCTGCTTTCCCAGTGTGCTTTTCAGATCTGTTTCCCGGATCTATTTCCCAGATCTATTTCCGAGATCTATTTCAATGCGGCCAGCGTCTCGGCGAGCTTTTCCTCGAACAGGTCCAGTTCCTCCTCCAGTCCGACACTGACACGAATGCAGCGGTCAAGCACGGGGGCCATGGGCTTGCGGACGAAAATGTCGCGCTCGATGAGACCACTCAGCACGCTGGCGGCATAGGCACCATCGCGCCCGCAGTCGATGGCGGCGAAATCGGTGGCGGGGGGGTGGGCGGCCCCGGGGTGCCCGGGGGGGGCGCTCGGCCGGAGGGTGGGCGGCGGGTCCGGTGGCCTGGTCTTGGGGCGGGGGGCCGTCGGGGGGGGGGGGGTCGGGGCCCTGGGCTTTTTTTTTGCCCCGCCTCCCCCGGGCCGTCGGTCGCGACGCCCGCAGTCGCGGCAACCGCCGCTGGTACACCACCGGCCCGCTGGGGCTTATCACTCGCCCTTTCTGTCGATAAGTCGATAAC
>NZ_CABSQF010000035.1:0-48605 GCF_902479695.1 uncultured Phyllobacterium sp.
ACTTGCGCAACAATCCGAAAACCACTTGAGAGCTTCCTTTAGGGCGCATTCAGCAACCGCCAGCGGCGCCCCGCCCTCGTTGTGTCGGTATATAGACCCCACCCACCAAAACTGTCAACACGCCTTTTGCGTTTTTTATCAAAAATGTGACACGATTTATCCACAGCCCCGTATTTGCTGGACGAAACACCGGCAAATAAGCCGCCGAAGCGTATTGTGATGGCTGCGGCCACAAACATGCCGGATTCAAACCCTAGCGCTGGCTCGCATGCGCGGGTTCATTTCCGGGGATCATGACGGGTATCTCTCTATATAGGCACTCTTCACGATCGGCGCGTTGACAGATGGAAGCTGCGAGGGCAAAACTGCGGCCTTGTTGACTTCGTACCAGTAAATGGCTGGTCGGCACGCGCCGAAAAATCAAATAAGCCTGCATCAATAACGGCGACAGGATCGACACTGAGAAGCATGAAAGAGTACGAGGGGCACTCATCCATCGATCCGGGCAACGAACCGCCGTTGATTACAGACGGGCGTCGCGGCCCGCCCGATCGCCGTGAAATATCGGCACGATGGCTGGCCGGGACCTTTCTGACCGGCATTACCTCCAGTGTATTGATGGGCGTGGCCCTGTTTGCCGCGCTCGATGGCCGCGAACAGCTGGCGACGCCGCCGGAACTGATGGCCCGCACCCTCGTCCCCGCCGCCAGGGACAACAGCAGCGTGGCCAAGGGCACGCGCGTCGCCGCGACGACGCCGGTCCGCCGCAACCGTGACCGCCGCCGTCTTGATGTCTCCACGGTCTTCAAGGAAGGCGAACGCGACGTCATCCGCTCCACACCATTCGAATATGTCCGCATAGCGCTTGCCTCTGTCCACAACAGCAACCGCAAATATCCCGGCTTCAATCCGCTGGACGTGTTTGCCGAGGCCAACGAAGGAACCGACCCCACCCCCAAGACCGGCATGATCTACGGCGCCAAGGTGGAAAGTGAAGTCAGCCTGCGCACCGTGGACTTTCCCCTCGCCACCGCACAATTCGATCCGTCCGACGATTTGAGCGCCGACGAAGTGGAAGACGTTGTCCGCAACACCGGCGCGCTGCTGACCGACGGCGCGGTTCAGGTAGCCTCGCTGCACTACGTGGATCCCCTGCGCTTCGGCGCCGACGAGGACCCTTTCAATCTGCGCAATCCGCTTGCGGTCAAGATCATCCAGGAAAATGTCAGCGTCTCGCCCCGGATGGGCGAAGATGCCGAAAGCCATGGCTACTCGGAAGAGCTGATACCGTTCCGCAACGACAAGGACATCCTCGGCGCCTTCAATGAAGCGGGCTACGAGGACGAAGATGCCACCGGCATGTCCGAAGCGATCGCGAAACTTCTCAATTCGCCGCGCCTCAAGGGCGGCAGTGTCCTGCGCCTGGGGATTGAGTCGCACGACGGTGTCGACCGGATCATGCGGTCGAGCGTCTACAACGGCACCACGCACATTCTGACCATCGCCCTCAACGACAAGGACCAGTATGTGCCGGCCGACGAACCGGAGATGACACCGGGACTGCAGCTTGCCTTTGACGACAACCCGCCCGCCTCGCGCCAGCCCGGCGATCTTCCCACGGTCTATGACGGCATTTATCGTGCGGGCATCGCCTATGGCATGACCGACACGATGATCCAGCAGCTGATCCGCATGCTGGCGTCGGATGTGGATTTCCAGGCGCAGCTTGCCCCGACCGACCAGCTGGAAGCGTTTTTTTCGCTGCCGGCCGATTCGGAGAGGGCGGGCGACGAATCGGAAATACTCTATGTCGCCGCCAATTTCGGCGGCAATCTGCGCAAATTCTACCGATTCCATTCCGCCGACGGCTCGACCGATTATTATGACGAGAACGGCCGCAGCTCAAAACAGTTCCTGCTGCGCAATCCCGTGCCCAATGGTGTGTTCCGCTCGCCGTTCGGCATGCGCCGCCACCCCATTCTCGGTTATTCCCGCATGCATACGGGCGTCGACTGGTCCGCGCCGCGCGGCACGCCGATCATTGCGGCCGGCAACGGCGTGGTCGAGCGCGCCGGCTGGACCAACGGCTATGGCAACCAGACGGTCCTGCGGCATTCCAACGGTTATGAAAGCAGCTATTCGCACCAGAACGCCATTGCGGCCGGTGTGACACCGGGTGCCAAGGTCCGGCAGGGCCAGGTGATCGGCTATCTCGGCTCGACCGGGCTGTCGACCGGGCCGCATCTGCACTATGAAGTCATCGTCAACGGGTCGAAAGTGGACCCGATGCGCATCCGCCTGCCCGGCGGGCGGGCGCTTGGCGGCGATGATCTCACCGCCTTCAAGCGCGAGCGCGAGCGCATCGATCAACTGCTGAAGGACGATAACGGCAACGCACCCAAGGTTGCGGCCAGCGGCTGACCGCTCCAGGTTTTACTCCTGGAACTCCACGGTCACACCTTTCTGCACCAGTTTCGACAATTCCGTCGCATCCCAATTGGTCAGGCGGACGCAGCCATGGCTGTTGGTCTTGCCGATCTTTGACGGTTCCGGCGTGCCGTGGATGCCATAGGTCGGCTTCGACAGCGCGATCCAGACCGTGCCCACCGGCCCGTTGGGACCGGGCGGGATGGTCAGCACCTTGTTGTTTTCGCCCTGCTTGAAGTTCAGCTTGGGATTGTAGGTGTAGTTGGGGTTGATCGCGATGCGCTCCACCTGCACGATCCCCGACGGCGACGGCGTATCGGTCGAGCCGATGGTCGCGGGATAGGCCACGATGAGCCGCCCCTCGGCATTATAGCCGCGCACCTGCTTGCGGCCCTTGTCGGCGATGATCTTGGTCACCGAACCGCCGACATTCTGGCCGGGATTGGCAACCTGGATCACCGTGCCGGGGCGATTGAAATCCGCACCCGGATTGATTTCCTTCAGGTAAGCCTCGTCCATGTGAAAGCGCTCGCCCAGCATCTCGGGAACGGAGGTGAACGCCATCCGCTCGAGCTGGGCCTTGTGGCTGTAATCCTCGGGGATCGAGGCGACGAAGGGATAGGCCGCATCTTCCGATGTGATCGTATAGGCAACGAAGGCAGGACCGCCCGTCTGTTCGAGCGAGGCATTGATTCCCGCTTCGTTGAGCGGGTCGAATTTCTGGCCGGTCATTTCCTCGAAAGCCGCCACGGCCTTGTCGACATTGCCGCCCTTGCGACCGTCGATGACGCCGGGCGAAACGCCAACCCGGTCGAGGAGCACCTGGATGGCAGCGATCTTGCTCTTGGCGCCCTGCCCCTTGGGCAATTGCACGGCGGGCGCCGGATTGGGATGCGCCGGGATTGCTTCCTGCGATGGTGGCGATGCCAGATTTTCGCCCGGCATTTCCGGATCGATCAGACCGGGAGACGCCGGCGCCATATCCGGCTGATTGTTGGCCGGCGGCAGCGGCGCACGCTCGACCGTGCGATAGTCGCGCTCGGACGGTTGCGATGGTTGCGCCCGATACGGGTCGTTCGGGCGATTCGCATAGGGATCTTCGGGAATTGATCCGGTATCGTAGGGATCCTGCGGTGCATCGGGAAAATAGTCGATGCCGCGACCGTCATTGGCATCATTGCGCGGCTCTTCGACCGAAACAACCCGGCCACGGCGATCCACCGTCACCCGGCGGTTATATTCATCGAAATAAACGCGGTATTCGCCGCGGCGCGGCCGCCGGTCCGATTCGAACAATTGCGCAACGGCAAAGGGCGCCTGATTCGCCTGGGCGCTTGCCGTGAGGCTTGCCGCCTGCACGGGGGATATGGGCGCCGATACCGCCAGAATGGCGGCAAAAAACAATGCAAACACAATCAAATGACGAAACGCCATATTTTCAACTTCCGGTTTCCGCTAACGCACTCTTAAGCATAAATGACCGACTTTCCTGTCTTTATGGTTAATGCGGCGCTTTTATCGTCGCATCTACAGCATGAAGCAGACATGAAAATGGCCGCCATGCGGCGGCCATTCCGATTCTTCGCTTCTTTGCCGGAGCAGTGCTCAGGCGGCTTCGCTCTTGTCCCGATCGGGCGCGGATTTGACCGACCTGAAATTGAGCCGGTCAGAGCCCGCGGTGATCTTGACGGTCGAACCATCGAGAATCTCACCGAGCAGGATCTTTTCCGCCAGCGGATCCTGCACCTGCTTCTGGATCACGCGCTTCAATGGCCGTGCACCATAGGCAGGATCATAGCCCTTGTCCGCCAGCCAGTGGGTTGCATCCTCGTCGATCTTGATGATGATCTTGCGATCCGCCAGCAAGGACTGCAGACGCTCCATCTGAATCGCCACGATCGCCCCCATTTCGTTCCGCTTCAGGCGGTGGAACAGGATGATCTCATCCACGCGGTTGAGGAATTCCGGCCTGAACGAGGCCTTGACCACGTTCATCACGTCCTCGCGGGCGCTTTCCACATCCTGGTCTTCGCGCAGCGCGGTCAGATATTCCGCACCGAGGTTGGACGTCATGATGATCAGCGTATTGCGGAAATCCACCGTCCGGCCCTGGCCATCAGTCAGACGTCCGTCATCGAGCACCTGCAACAGCACGTTGAACACATCCGGATGCGCCTTTTCGATCTCGTCGAACAGGACAACCTGATAAGGCCTGCGCCGGACCGCTTCCGTCAGCGCTCCGCCTTCCTCATAGCCGACATAACCGGGAGGCGCACCGATCAGACGCGCGACCGAATGCTTCTCCATATATTCGGACATGTCGATGCGAACCATGGCGGTTTCGTCGCTGAACAGGAACGCGGCCAGAGCCTTGGTGAGCTCCGTCTTGCCGACACCGGTCGGTCCGAGGAAAATGAACGAGCCAATCGGCCGGTTCGGATCCTGCAGACCCGCACGGGCACGGCGCACGGCTTTGGAAACGGCCTGAACCGCTTCACCCTGTCCGATAACCCGCTTGGCCAGTTCGTCTTCCATGCGCAACAGCTTTTCACGCTCGCCTTCCAGCATCCGGTCAACCGGGATGCCGGTCCAGCGGGACACAACCTGCGCGATATGATCGGGCGTGACGATTTCCTCGACCATCGATGTCGATCCATCCTGCTGCTCGGCCTGCGCCAGCTGCTTTTCCAACTGCGGGATCGTGCCATAGGCAAGCTCGCCCGCTTTCTGGAATTCACCGTTGCGTTGCGCGGCTGCCAGGGCATTGCGCGCTTCATCCAGCTGACCCTTGAGGTCTGCTGCATGACCAAGCTTCTGCTTTTCCGCCTGCCACGTATTGGTCAGGGCCGTGGACTGTTCTTCAAGTTCGACCAGTTCCTTTTCCAGCCGCTCCAGACGGTCTTTCGACGCATCGTCCTTCTCGACCTTCAGGGCCTCGCGTTCGATCTTCAGCTGCATGATGCGGCGGTCGATTTCGTCGAGTTCTTCCGGCTTGGAATCCACCTGCATCCGCAGGCGCGCCGCGCCTTCATCAATCAGGTCGATCGCCTTGTCCGGCAGGAAGCGGTCGGTGATGTAGCGGTTCGACAGCGTTGCGGCGGCAACCAGGGCCGAATCGGAAATGCGAACCTTGTGGTGCTGTTCGTACTTCTCCTTCAATCCGCGCAGGATCGAAATCGTATCCTCGACCGACGGCTCGTCGACAAACACCGGCTGGAACCGCCGGGCCAGCGCCGCGTCTTTTTCCACGTGCTTGCGATACTCGTCGAGTGTCGTTGCGCCAACGCAATGCAGTTCGCCGCGTGCCAGGGCAGGCTTCAACAGGTTCGAAGCGTCCATTGACCCCTCGCCCTTGCCGGCGCCGACCAGCGTGTGCATTTCATCGATGAACAGGATGATGTTGCCATTGGCCGACTGCACTTCGGAAAGCACACCCTTCAGGCGCTCTTCAAACTCGCCGCGATATTTCGCACCGGCGATCAGCGCACCCATGTCGAGCGCCATCAGCTGCTTGTCCTTCAGGGACTCCGGCACGTCGCCATTGACGATGCGCAGCGCCAGCCCTTCGGCGATCGCCGTCTTGCCGACGCCGGGTTCACCGATGAGAACCGGATTGTTCTTGGTACGGCGCGACAGGACCTGGATCGTCCGGCGGATTTCGTCGTCGCGGCCGATAACCGGGTCGAGCTTGCCCGACCGCGCATCGGCGGTCAGGTCGCGCGCATATTTCTTCAACGCGTCATAGGTGTTTTCAGCGGAAGCCGAATCGGCGGTCCGGCCCTTGCGGATATCGTTGATAACCGCATTGAGGCCCGTGGCGGTCACGCCCGCGCGGCTCAGGATTTCCGATGTCTTTGCCGACTTCTCGATGGCAAGCGCCGTCAGCAGCCGTTCAACCGTGACAAAACTGTCGCCGGCCTTCTTGGCAAGCTCTTCCGCCGTGGCGAAAACCTTGGCCAGCGGCTGTGCAAGATACAGCTGTTCGTTGCCGCCGGTGACTTTCGGCAGCGCATTGAGCGCGGCCTGCAACCCCAGGCGCACATCGGCTATACGCCCGCCCGCCCGCTCGATCAGCGATGCGGCAAGGCCTTCCTCGTCATCGACGAGAACCTTGAGCAAATGCTCCGGTGCAAACTGCTGATTGCTGGAAGAAAGTGCGAAGGTCTGTGCAGACTGGATGAAGCCGCGAACGCGCTCAGTGTATTTTTCAAGATTCATTCTTTGTCTCCTTTTCCCCAGAACCCTGAAGCGGCATCCTGGAGTCTTCTGGTGACGGATCCCCTGCAAGAGGCAGATCCATACGATCAAGGCTCATATGGGATTGCATTCCTGCGCCCGCAAGATACTCCCAAAGCAGGAATTTGAAAAAAGAAAACGGCGCGGAAATTATTCCGCGCCGTTTGCAAAATCAGGTGTTTTACGTGGGTCAGACGTCGGATTCGACAGCTGCCCGGCGTTTCTTCACTTCGGCCACGATGCTGGCCGGGGAAAGATCATTGGCGGTATCCGTAGCAGCAGGTGCTGCATTTTCTTCGGTTACGCGCGGCTCACGCGGACGCGCTGGCCTGCGGCCACGCGGTGCCCGGCGTGCCGGCTTTGCTTCGGCCACGTCCTGGGATTCGCCGGATTCCGCTTCCGTTTCGCCTTCATCGCTGGAGGCGTTCTCTTCGGCAACCGGAGCCTGGTTATACTGCCGGCGCTGCTGATGCGGCTGCCGCTGGCTGACCGGCTCTTCGCCATAGGCAACTTCCGCAGGCGTTCCCTCGATCACCGGCTGCGGTCCGCTGCCATTGATCTGCTGGTGCTGGACCGGACGGTCCTGCTGCTGTTCGTTGCCGTCATCATCGTAGACGCCATCATCGTCCTGGTCATCGCGGTCATCGCGCTGATACTGAACGGGTGCCTGAGCCTGAGCAGCAAGAATGATTCGATTGTAATGTTCGGCGTGCTGGAGATAGTTTTCTGCCATCACGCGATCACCACTGCTCTGTGCGTCACGCGCCAGAGTGGTGTACTTTTCGGCGACGTGCTGAGCATTTCCCCGGATTTTGACGTCGGGACCATTGCTCTCGTAGTTACGGGAAAGTGGGTTGGGACCTTTGCGGTTGTTGTTACCGCGTCCGCGCATGCGCCTATTCTGCTGTACTGGCCTCATACTTATCTCTTTTCAGAAAATCAGGGGCGCTCATTTGCTCACCATTTGAGTCAAAAAGCTTCGCTTCTCAAGTGCCGACCTGAAGCGCGCCCCGCGCTTCAATCGCATCCAAAGTTCATAAAACTTTTGTGCTTCCGCTAAAACCATCCCTCCAAGAACAATTCCGAGGAGAAATCAAACACCCGGAAAATTCCGTATCAATCTCTTGATAGGCAAAACCAGACTTGTTCGGTTTAGAGCGGTGACTGGAAACTAGCCGCCTTCGCGACAAATTCCAAGCCTTTTTTCAATAATTTTACAGCTTCATGAACAACATTGCTCTTTCGTGCCCGGCGATATCCGTCTGCAGACCCTTCAAGGCGAAGCCTGATCTTGCAAAAATCGCCTCGACATCCATCCGCTGATCATAGCCGATTTCCACTGCAATTGCGCCGTTCACGCGCAGATGCCTGTCCGCCTCTTCCGCAATGATGCGATAGGGCTTAAGGCCATCCGCGCCGCCATCCAGCGCCAGAACCGGATCGTGCATTGCCACTTCGGGCTGCAAATCCACTATGTCTTTCGACCGGATATAGGGCGGATTGGAAATTATCATGTCAAATCCGCCAGTTACCTCAGCAAACCAGTTGGAATGCAGCACGGCGAACCGATTGGACACACCATTGAGATGGGCATTGTCGCGCGCCGTTACAAGAGCGCCCGGCGCAATATCCACGCCGATGGCCCGCAGATGCGGGACCTGACCCAGCAAGGCAATGGCGATGGCGCCTGTGCCCGTTCCAAGGTCGATGAGATCGGCAACGCCATTCTCCGCCACACGTTGCTGCAGGAATGGCAGGGCAAGTTCGACCAGCGCTTCCGTGTCGGGCCGGGGCTCCAGCGTATCGGCGGACAGTGAAAATTCCAGCCCGAAAAAGGCGCGCCGGCCAATGATCCGGTGCACTGATTCGCCGTTGATTCGCCGGTTAAGCACCGCGTCGAGCCGGGCCAGGACGTCCACCGCCACCTCATTGTGCGGATTGCGGATCGTTTCAAGCCGGTCAAAGCCGGTGATCCATTCAACCAGAAGGCGCGCATCAAGCTCCGCATTTTCAATGCCAGCTTTGATTAGGACAGAACGGGCCTGAATGTGGACATCAGCAAGGCGCGAACCACCTTCAACCATGCCGTCAGTACCCGTCATTCATCTGGGCGAGAAGAGCTGTCTGATGGTCGGAAATCAGCGCCCCGATCAGTTCGTCCAGATCGCCTTCCATGATGCGGTCGAGCTTGTACAGCGTCAGGTTGATGCGATGGTCGGTGACGCGCCCCTGCGGAAAATTATAGGTGCGGATGCGCTCCGAACGGTCGCCGGAGCCAACCTGGCTGCGCCGCGCTTCCGAACGCTCGCTGTCGGCCTTCTGCCGCTGCATGTCAAACAGCCTGGACCGCAGCACCTGCATGGCGCGGGCACGGTTCTGGTGCTGGGATTTTTCCGCCTGCACCACGACAATGCCCGAGGGGATATGCGTGATGCGCACTGCCGAGTCCGTCGTGTTGACGTGCTGGCCGCCCGAACCCGACGCACGCATCGTGTCGATGCGGATATCTTCGGCGCGAATATCGATATCGATTTCCTCAGCTTCCGGCAGAACGGCAACGGTGGCGGCGGAGGTGTGGATGCGGCCGCTTGCTTCCGTATCCGGCACGCGCTGCACCCGGTGCACGCCCGACTCGAATTTCAGCTTGGCAAAAACCCCCCTGCCCGAAACCATGGCGATCACTTCCTTGTAGCCGCCGGCTTCACCGTCGCTGGCCGAAATCAGCTCGACCCGCCAGCCATTGGCCGACGCATAGCGTTCATACATGCGGAAAAGGTCGCCGCCGAACAGCGCGGCTTCCGAGCCGCCCGTTCCCGCGCGGATTTCCAGAATGGCATTGCGCTCGTCGGCGACGTCCTTCGGCAGGAGCAGAACCTGAATGTCCTGTTCCAGCGCTTCGATACGTTCGTTGATATCAGGCAGTTCCGCCTCGGCGAGATCGCGCATCTCCTTGTCGGTCGCCGCATCGTTGAGCATGGATTTCAGATCGTCGGCTTCGCTGCGCGATGCCAGCAGATCGCGAATCCTGGCAACCACCGGCTCCAGCTCGGAATATTCCGATGCAAGCTTCACATAGGTGTCGGAATCCGGATTGCTCGCCATCTGCGTTTCAATCATGGAAAACCGCTTCAGCAGCTGATCCATACGATCCTGCGGAATGGACATCATTTTAGTTCATTACCTCTGCAGATTTCACAGCGCAACGCCTGTTCGCTCTGCGAATTTGTTCAGGACATGCCGCAGCGAACCGGTGTCGCCGTGATTGTCGATGGCATCGGTCAGCTGCGCATGCAATTCACCGACATCGAGTGTACCCAGCATCGCCTTGATCGGACCGATGGACGCCGGCGACATGGAAATGGAGCGGAAACCCAGCGCGATCAGGGCCATGGCCGAAAGCGGCTTGCCTGCCATTTCCCCGCATAGCGTCACGTCCGTATTGTTGCGGACGCCAGCCTGCGCGATCTGGCGCAGCACCCGCAGGAACGGCACCGACAGATTGTCAAACCGGTCGGTGATCATCGAGTTGCCGCGATCAACCGCCATGACGAACTGGAACAGGTCGTTGGAGCCGACCGAAACGAAATCCACCACCGACATCAGTTCATCGAGCTGCCAGAGCAGCGACGGCACCTCGACCATTGCACCGATCTTCACCCGCGTCGGCAGGTTATGGGCAAAGCGCGAGAGGTGCTGCACTTCGCGGTTGATCAGTTCGCTCGCCTTGCGCACTTCCGCCACTTCCGTGACCATCGGAATCATCAGGCGCAATTCACGCCCGCCGGCCGCCTTCAGCAGCGCGCGCACCTGTGTGCGCAGCAGGCCCGGACGGTCGAGCGTCAGGCGGATCGCCCGCCAGCCCATCGCCGGGTTTTCCTCGTTCACATTGCTGCGGAAATAGGGAAGCACCTTGTCGCCGCCGATATCCAGCGTGCGGAATGTCACCGGCCGGTCACCGGCCGCATCCAGCACCGAACGGTAAAGCCGCTCCTGCTGCTCGGCCCGCGGGAAGGTCGACGCCACCATGAATTGCAGTTCCGTGCGGAACAAGCCGATACCTGCAGCGCCGGCTTCCGCCAGTTGCGGCAGATCGACGAGAAGTCCCGCATTCATCAGCAATGTGATGGGCACACCGTCCTTGGTTACAGATGGCTTGTCACGCAGTTCGCGATAAAGCGCCTGCCGCTTGGCGCGGAACTTGACCTTTTCCGAATAGGCCGCCTCGACATCCGCCTGCGGGCGCAAATGCACCCTGCCGTCATCGCCATCGACGATGACCGCATCGTTGTTTTCAGCCATGGAGACGACGCCCTTGACCTGGCCTGCCACGGGAATACCCATGGCGCGGGCCACGATCACCACATGGCTCGTCGCCGCACCGTCTTCCAGAACCAGGCCGCGCAGGCGTTCGCGCGGATAATCCAGGAGTTCGGCAGCGCCCATCGACCGGGCAATGATGATGGCATCCTTGGCCAGCGAACCGGCCATGGTCTTCACGTCGCGGCCCATCAGCTGGCGCAACAACCGGTTGGCAAGATCATCGAAATCGCTGAGCCGTTCGCGCATGTAGGGGTCGGTCAGATGCATCATCCGCGCACGCGTGTCGCTCTGGACCTTCTCCACGGCTGCTTCTGCCGTCAGGCCATTGCGGATTGCCTCTTCGAGACGCCGCACCCAGCCGGTGTCATGCGCGAACATGCGATAGGCTTCCAGCACTTCGCGGTGTTCGCCCTCGAACGCCACATCGCGGCGCGACAGCATGTCATCAATGGAAATGCGCAGCGAACCCAGCGACGTTTCAAGCCGGTCGATTTCCGTATCGATGTTTTCGTTGAACAGATTGGTGACGACGATGCGCGGCTCGTGCAGCACGACATGGCCAAGACCGACACCGTCATTGAAGGCGCTGCCGGAAAAGCTCATGGGCTTGCCGAGATCCAGCTCGACACCTGGCCGCGCCAGTCGGGTCAGGCTGCCCGCGGCGACCATTTCCGCAAGGACCATCGCCGTGGTTTCGAGTGCTTCGACTTCGTCCTCGCGGTAGACGCGCTTGGTCCGGTTCTGCACGACGAGAACGCCGAGCGTCCGCCCGGCCCGCAGGATCGGCACACCGAGGAAGGAGTTGTAGATTTCTTCACCCGTTTCCGGCAGGTAGGCGAAGGCCGGATGCGTCTGGGCATCCGTCAGGTTGAGTGGCCGGGCGCTCGAGGCGATCGTACCGACAAGACCCTGGCCAAGCCGCAACTGCGCCAAGTGAACCGCGGACGGATTCAAACCTTCGGTTGCATAGAGTTCGAGAACACCGTCCGAGCGCAGGACGTAGAACGAGCACACTTCCGCGACCATGTTCTGCGCGATTTCGCGAACGATCCGGTCAAGCCTCTCCTGCGGCTCAAGAGCCTCCGCCATCAATTCGCGGAGACGCTTCAGCATGACACGAGGACCTGATATCTGCTCGCGCGTGGGCACCCATCTGCTCCATATTATTATTGGCAAGACCGGAATGGTCTTGCCAATCAACTCTTTGATTCATCATGTCAGTCGAGACGTTCACCGACAAACAGAATCTCTGTCTTAGACGGTAAATTAATGCTTATCCAGACCGTAGACAGAATGCAAAGTCCGAACCGCAAGTTCCGCATAGGGACCGTCGATCAGAATGGAAATCTTGATTTCCGAGGTGGTGATGGCGCGAATGTTGATGCCCTTGTCCGCCAATGCGCGGAATGCCGTTGCCGCAACGCCCGCGTGGCTTCGCATACCGATGCCGATCACCGAGACCTTGACCATGCCGGCTTCCGACTGGATGATGTCACAACCGATCTCTGCCTTGACCTTTTCCAGAACAGCCAGCGCCTTGTCGAGATCGCCCGAGGGAACCGTAAAGGTCATGTCGGTTTTCGATCCGTCCTCGGAGATGTTCTGCACGATCATGTCGACATTGATGTGCGCTTCGGCCAGCGGGCCGAAAATGCCGGCGGAAATACCCGGACGGTCTGCAACACGGCGCAAGGAAATCTGTGCTTCGTCCTTGGCGTAGGCAATTCCTGTTACAACCTGCTGTTCCACGATTTCTTCCTCGTCGCAAATAAGTGTACCGGGCGGATTGATCAGATCACCCATGCCCGGCGCATCGGGGTCTTCGAAACTGGATCGCACAAATGTGCGCACTTTGTGCACCATCGCAAGCTCGACGGACCGCACCTGCAGAACTTTCGCCCCAAGGGACGCCATCTCGAGCATTTCTTCAAACGAAATGCGTGACAGCCGGCGGGCCTTCGGTTCGACACGCGGATCGGTGGTGTAGACGCCATCGACATCGGTGTAGATGTCGCAACGGTCCGCCTTGACCGAGGCGGCAATCGCCACGGCGCTCGTATCCGAGCCGCCACGGCCGAGCGTCGAAATGCGGTTGTCCGGGCCAATGCCCTGAAAACCGGCGATAACGGCAACCTGGCCTTCCTTGAAACGTTCGATCAGGAACGAACCATCGATATCGATGATGCGCGCTGCGCCATGGGCATTGTCCGTCTTGATCGGAATCTGCCAGCCCTGCCAGGATCGTGCGTGCACGCCCATGTGCTGCAGCGCAACCGCAAGCAATCCCGCCGTCACCTGCTCGCCGGAAGCCACGATAGCGTCGTATTCGCGGGCATCGTGCATCGGCGAGGTCTGGCGGGTCCAGGCGACGAGCTCGTTGGTTTTCCCTGCCATTGCGGAAACGACGACCGCGACTTCGTGCCCTGCATCAACTTCACGTTTGACATGCCGGGCCACATTACGGATGCGGTCGATATCGGCCACCGAAGTGCCGCCGAATTTCATCACAATGCGTGCCATGGGAAATACCGTTCTGGAAAGGCTTGAAAATGGGATCGAAAACGATCCGCCCTGTCGAAAGCGGAGCGCGGTTTCCCATAACGAAATTATGACGCAACTGCAAGAACGCGAGATCAAGCCCGTCAGGTTTTTGGAGGCAGCCTGTCGTTGAAGGTCAATCTTGGTTCTCGGACAAAAGAAACGTGAAATTCAATCGCGATTCTGCAAGAGATCGGCGGTGATGTCGCGGCCACCATAGAAAACGCCCAAAATCACCACACTGTCCGATGTCACCGCAAACGCGATACTGACGCTGCGCCTGTACCCGATGATGCGCACGCCCGCCATGATATCGTCCCGAATGCTACCGCGTTTGGGAAAGGTCGCGAGCCCAAGACAACAGTCCCGAATGCCGGCCAGAAACGCTTGCGCACGCTCCGGATTGGCATTGGCACGGATATAGTCGTAAAGTTCAACCAGTTCCTGCTCGGCCCGTGGATGAAATACGATCTTGTAATCCATGGGCTATCTGGCTTTCATGCCACGGCCCCGTGCCTCGAGAGCAGCGAACACTTTCTCGGCAGGAATACCCATGGCCGGATCCTTCTGCAGTTCCTCCAGACGATTGGGAATTTCTTTGCGCAGCCAGTTTTCCCGCGCCTCTTCAAAATCTTCCAGCATACGCAGACCTGCCCGCACAACCTCACTGGCATTGTTATAGCGACCGGTTTCGAGCTGTTTCTTGATGAAACGCTCATAATGGTCCCCGAGTGCAATGCTTGTCATGGCATCCATTCCTCAACGCTGTTGCGACCATAATTGGCGCATCATTTGATAACAATAGATACTAATGGATAACACGCATGCCCGGGAAGCGGAATTTGCGTCTTGACATTTTTTGCCGGAAGGGGCCACTCCAGAGGCAGCAAAAAGGACGTTGCCATGACCGAAGCCCAACGCAGCACGATCGATGCCGCCGAAGTAGACCGTTTTTCGCGCATGGCGGCCGAATGGTGGAATCCGCAAGGCAAGTTCCGCCCGCTGCACAAGTTCAACCCGACGCGCCTCGCCTACATCAAGGAAAAGGTCTGCGCCCATTACGGTATCGATCCGAACAGCCCACGGCCGTTTGCCGGCCTGCGCCTGCTTGATATCGGCTGCGGTGGCGGCCTGCTGTGTGAGCCGATGGCCCGGCTTGGCGCTGCCGTTGTCGGCGCCGATGCCAGCGAGACCAATATCGAGGTTGCCAAAATCCATGCTGCCCAGAGCGGCCTCGATATCGATTACCGTGCCACGACAGCCGAAGCGCTGGCAGAGGCCGGGGAGCAGTTCGATATCGTCCTGAACATGGAAGTGGTCGAGCATGTCGCCGATGTGGAGCTTTACCTCACCGCCTGTGCACAGATGGTCAAGCCGGGCGGCGTGACCTTCGTCGCCACCATCAACCGCACGTTGAAAGCGCTCGGCCTTGCCATTTTCGGCGCCGAATATGTCTTGCGCTGGTTGCCGCGCGGCACCCATCAGTACGAAAAGCTGGTGCGTCCGGAAGAGCTTGAGGGGCCGCTGACACAGGCCGGGCTCGAAATCACGGAGAAGGTCGGCGTCACCTACAATCCGCTCGCCGACAGCTGGAACCGTTCGACCGATACCGACGTCAACTACATGGTGCTGGCAGTCAGGCCGTAGCCTTCGTCATCATCCGCTGCGCCTTGGTCGTCATCAGCACGCCGATGGTGATGATGACCGCCCCGGCCCATGTCGCCAGCTGGTAGCTTTCGCCGAGGAACAGCGTTCCGGCGATCAGCGCCACCGCAGCGCCGACATAGCCGATCTGGCTGAGGTAAACCGGGCCGCCGACGGCCTGCAGACGGAAATACAGCGCAAACATGCAGGTGGAAGCGAGAACCTGCGCCACCACCAGCCACGGCACATTGCCAAGCGGCCCGACGGCAAAACTGCCGCTGGCGTAGAAAATAACCGGAATGAGCAACAGGGCTGTCGTCAGGTGGCTGCCCGCCGCAAGCTCGGTCGGATCGGCACCTTGCGGCCAGTCGACGGTACGGTAGACATTGCCGAGCGCCAGCAGGACCGGAATGAGCAGGCCGACGACAACCCAGAACGGTTCGGCCGGCTGTCCCACCTGCCCCCTGGTGAAGCCGACGAGCACCGCCCCGGCAAATCCCGTGAGAATGCCGAGCAATCCCAGCATATTCGGCCGCTTGATCTTGAAAAGCATCGACAGCAACAGGGTGAAGACGGGCGAGAGCGTATACATGATGCCGGTAAAGCCTGACCCGAGATGCGGAATGGCCGACAGCGTCATCAGATTGGGGATGGCATAGGAAATCAGCGCCGTCACGAGATAATACCGGGCCATGCGCCCGTTGAGCAGCGGCCGCTTCCCCATGGCCAGAAACGCCAGCAGGAGCACGACGCCAGCACCGGTCGAGATCACGAAGGCCCAGACTGCCGGGGTTATTCCGGCGCCAAAGGCCAGCTTGCCGAACGGCAGCGTCAATCCGAGGAAGGCGCCGGTCAGGACGAGCAGCGCGGGAGCGGAATTCAGAAATGGCATGGATGCATCCGGCAGGACTGTGAAGACTGCGGCAGCTTAGACGTTCGCGTTAAAGTGGCAAGGTCAATTGTGGTCTTCAGGGAAGGTCGGCAATGGCATGATGTCGACGCCATCTTCCAGCAGCGACTGCACCTCCTGGCCCGAGGCTTCGCCGTAGATCCCGCGCTGCTCCGCTTCGCCGAAATGGATCTTTCGCGCTTCCTCGGCAAAATCAGCGCCGACATAATCGGCATTCTCACGCACCTTCCGCGCAACTTCCTTCAGCTCGCTGACCATTTTGCTCATGGCAACAGTCATCTTCTCCTTCTGCCGTGCCGTGGTCACGGAAGGAGCCATCAATGCCTTTTCGACTTTGTGCGAACCGCAGACCGGACATTTGACCAGCCGCTTCTTCGACTGGTCGTCGAAATCATCATTGCTGCGGAACCACCCTTCGAATTCGTGGTCCTGCGCGCAGTGAAGGGAAAAGCGGATCATGACGCGGCCGATTGCCTCTCGCTCTGACCGTCATCCGACTGAATGACCAGACCAAACGGGCGGGCATTTTTAAGATTGGGGACCTTCGACCGGGCCGCCGCACTCAGGGAGGGATCGATATCGGCGACAATCACGGCCGGGTCCGCGTGGCTGGCTTCCGCCAGAACCTCGCCCCACGGCGCAACGATGATCGAATGACCGAAGGTTTCGCGGCCATCCTCATGCACGCCGCCCTGCGCCGCTGAAATGACAAAGGCACCGTTCTCGATGGCGCGGGCGCGCTGCAGGACATGCCAGTGCGCCTCGCCCGTCTGGCGCGTGAATGCCGCCGGAGCCGTCAGAACGGAGGCACCGGCCAGGGCCTGTGCGCGGAACAGCTGCGGGAAGCGCACATCATAGCAGATGGCAAAGCCCAGCCGCGCAAAGGGCAGCGTGGCGACGACGGAATCCGCGCCCGGTGCGTAAACGGCCGACTCGCGCCAGCTCTCGCCATTGTCGAGATCGACGTCGAACATGTGGATCTTGTCATAGCGGGTGATGATCTTGCCATCCGGTCCGAACAGAAAGGCGCGGTTGGCGATCTTGCCGTCTTCGCGGGCAATGGCCGTCGAGCCGATATGCAGGTGAATGCCGTGTTCTGCCGCCAGTTCCGACGCGGTGCGCACGATGACGTCGTCCTCTTCCGCGCGCAGCACATCGGCGAGCGCCTTGCGGTCGCGCTGCAGCGCGCCCGTCATTTCGGGCGTCTGCACGTAGACGGCGCCTTGGCCGACCGCGTCGGCCACATAACCGGCAAGATCGTTCGCATTGCGCTGGGGATCGACGCCGGAGCGCATCTGGATGGCCGCTGCACGAAATGAGCTCATTGTCCGTTCCTTACGCCAGTGCGCCGGTCTTCAGCAGCGGGTCAAGACGCCCCTGCTGTTCAAGCGCATAAAGGTCATCGCAACCGCCGACATGCACGGCGCCAATGAAAATCTGCGGAAAGGTCGTGCGCCCATTGGCGCGCGCCAGCATGGCTTGCCGCGCATCGGGTCGCGCCGTAGCATTGTGTTCGACAAAAGCCACGCCCTTCTTGTCCAGAAGGCCCTTGGCAGCCGTGCAATAGCCGCAGCCATCGCGCGTATAGATTGTGACATCAACCATCATCATACTCCACTGTAAAGCCTATATAGGCGTCCGCAATCAAAGCGCAAAGACCCGTTTTTTCCGCAAAACAACTGTTAGACAGATAATTCTTTCGACAGAACCCGTGCAAAGGTCAAGACATCGACGCTGGAAGCGCCGCCGCGCAGCAAAGCGCGGGTTGCAGCCTTCACCGTTGCGCCGGTCGTATAGACATCATCGATCAGGAGAACCCTGCGTCCGCGCACCCTGATATCCTGGTTGTCCGGCACCTTGAACGCGCCCCTGACGTTCAGCGCGCGTTCCGCGGCGCCAAGTCCGACCTGCTGCCGGGTCGGCTTGACCCGTTTCAGGGCGCCGGGCTCGAACGGCTTGCCGCTGATCCCGCTGAGATGGCGGGCAAGTTCGGCGGACTGGTTGAACCGGCGCAGCCAGAACCGCCGCGCATGCAGGGGCACCGGGACGATGACATCGCATTCGGCCAGCAGTTCGCTGCCGGCCCGCGCCATCCACCGGGCCATCCAGGGGCCAAGGTCGGTCCGGTCGCTGTATTTCAGCCGGCGCACCATGGTGCTGATCGCCCCCTCATGGACGGCAACCGACCGCGCACGGCGGAACGGCGGCGGATCGGCGATTGCCTCGGCCGAGAGAATTTCCGCGCCGAGATCATGGCTGAAGGGAATGCCGAGCACCGGACAATAGGGCTTTTCGATAAAGCGGACTTTTGACCAGCAGGCCGCGCAAAGGCTGCCCGGCTCGCAGACAAGGCTCTGACATTCCGCACAAACCGGCGGAAACAGCAGCATGAACAGGCGATTTGTCACGATGCGCGCAAAAGCGCGGGCGGTTTCCATTGCAATTCCATCCGGGGCGACGCATTTAGCGGGAAGAACTATACATTGATCAGAGAAATTCGGAATGGATCAGCACAGTATCTTCGATCGGAATTTGCTTCGGCAAAGGCGCCTGCGCGCGCTTCACCAGCACGGGATGGCGGGCGATTTCCTGCTTGCCCGTGCTGCCGATGATCTGGAAGATCGCCTGTCCGCCGTCGAACGCAGTTTCGACGTCGCCGTCGATCTTGCCAGCCACACCGGACTGGCAGCCAAGGCGATCGAACGTTCCGGCAAAGCCGGCAGCATCATCCGCATCGAACAGGACGCCCGTTTTCTCGATGCGGCGTTTCCCTCCGTCGTTGCCGATGAGGAAATGCTGCCCCTGAAACCGGCGGGTGCCGGACTGATCGTTTCGCTGCTGTCACTGCACCTGACCAACGATACACCCGGCACGCTGCTGCAGATCAGGCGCGCGCTCAAGCCGGACGGCCTGTTCCTCGGCGCCATGGCCGGCGAGGCCACCCTGTCGGAGCTGCGTGAGGTTCTGCTGGCCGCCGAAAGCGAAATCAGCGGCGGGGCGTCGCCGCGCGTTGCGCCCTTTGCCGACGTGCGCGATGTCGGCGGCCTGTTGCAGCGCGCGGGCTTCACCCTGCCGGTGACCGATATCGAAACCTACACCGTGCGCTATGATTCCCTGTTCGCGCTGATGCGCGATCTGCGCGCCATGGGCATGCAGAACATTCTCTTCGGGCGGTCGCGCAAGCCGCTGACCCGCCGCTTCTTCCTGCGGGCGGCTGAAATCTATGCGGAACGCTTCAGCGATCCGGATGGCCGGATCAGGGCAACCTTCTCATTTATCTGGATGTCCGGCTGGGCGGCGCATGAATCGCAGCAGAAGCCATTGAAACCCGGCTCCGCCAAGGCGTCGCTCGCCGATTTCCTCAAAGACGTCGAAGCCCTGGAAAAGAAATAGCCGGCAGACTCAGCAGTCGCCGCTTTTGCTGCCGTTGCTGTTGAGGATACAGACGGAATCGGGAGATTTCTGCAAAATGCTGCGGCGGATCGTGTATTCGGACGGCGCCGCCTTCTTGATCGAGCCGGTCGACATCGTGTCGATGGATCGGCTCGACGCGTAGTCCACCACGGATTTCGACTTGCGGTCGGCAAGCGGTGCAACAACCAGTGCGAGTGCGATTGCAGCAGAACCAAACAAAAGGGTTATGCGCAAGATGCCAGTTCCCGCACCCAGGAATGTCCTGGTCTGCGCTGCAGCCTCGTCGAGATTGTCGAATTTATACCCCATGCACCACCTGGAAAAATTGATCCGTCCTTGATTAAAAGTCGCCCATTCGCGTGAAGGATCGATTAACGATTTGGGTTAATTTGACGGTGATGAAATCTTAACCACGATTTGCTGTCAGAGAAGGTCGATCAGGAACGGGATCAGCGGGATATCGGCTGGCGGCATCGGGTAGTCGCGCATGTCTTTCGGCCGCACCCATTTCAACGCCTGGCCTTCCATGGAGCGCGGAATACCCTCATAGCGGCGGCAGATGAACAGCGGCATCAGCAGATGAAATGTCTCATAGGTGAAACTGGCAAAGGTCAGCGGCGCCAGGCATGCCGGCTTGACGATGATCCCCAGTTCCTCCTGCAGTTCGCGGATCAGGCTTTCCTCCGGCGTTTCGCCGGGCTCCACCTTGCCGCCGGGAAACTCCCACAGGCCGGCCAGCGACTTGCCTTCCGGCCGCTGGGTCAGCAACACCCGCCCGTCGGTATCGACGAGCGCACAGGCCGTTACAAGCAGGATGGGGTGTTTGGGTGCATCGCTCATGCGTCTGGCGCCTGCCGGTAAGCGTAACGGTATGCCTCGGCAAAGCCGATCTTCTCATAAAGTGCAATGGCACCGGCGTTGTCGGCTTCCACCTGCAGCCAGCCCCGCTTGGCGCCATGCTGCGCGGCCCATTTGATGGCCGATTTGACGATCATCTGCCCATGCCCCCTGCGGCGGCTCGCCGCCAGCGTGCCGATGTTGAACAGCCCTGCCAGCAGACCGTCCTGCACGCAGATCGCCGTCGAAACCGGCTCGCCATCCTCTTCGACGACAAACAGACCCTTGGCCGGACGAATGGCATTGATTACCTCGATCAGGCCGGGCTTGGCCGACGGATTTTCCTGCTGCACTGCGACCGCGGCATCGACGTACCGGCCGGTATCGCGCAGGGGAATCTGGTCGATGGCATCGGACAGATCGATGTTTCCGAGATCCGCCACCATGACGAGGGACTCATCAAAGAGCGACCAGCCCGACGCATCGAGATAGGCATCCAGCGCCGCAGGCGCGAGCGGCGAAAGGCGAAACACCGGCGGACGGCCATAGGCGCGCAAACGTTGAACAGCGCGGGCAACACGCTGTTCCATATTGTCGGTGTCGCCCGGATCGAGCGGATTGACCGAGTTCAGGCGTTTGGACGGGTGGCATGCCGTCATGCGGATCGCCCAGCTGCCGTCGTAGTGAACCGACGCGGCTGGCCAGGCCCTGAACCCGACAGCCTCGATCTGCCGGATCTGGGCCAGCGGCATCGTGCTCCGATCCAAGTCCATCAGCTGCGGTAATCGCCGTTGATCGTCACATATTCCTTGGTGAGGTCGCAGGTCCAGACCGTGGCCTTGCCCTTGCCGAGCCCGATATCGACCTTGACGGCAATATCCTCGTTTTTCATGTAGTCGGATGTCGCGGCTTCCGAATAGTCCGGATCGCGCTCGCCATGGCGGGCAACGCGGATATCGCCGAACCAGATGGCAAGACGGTCACGGTCCGCCGGCTCGCCGGCCTTGCCGACCGCCATGACGATGCGGCCCCAATTGGCGTCCTCGCCGGCCGCCGCCGTCTTGACCAGCGGTGAATTGGCTATCGACAGGGCGATACGCTTGGCCGAACGCGAGGACGTCGCGCCCGTCACGGTGATCTCAAGCATCTTGCGCGCGCCCTCGCCGTCGCGCACGACCTGCAGGGCCAGGTTTTTCAACACGCGGTCGAGTGCCTTGGCAAAGGCTTTCAGGCGCTTGTCCTTTTCCTTCGTCACCGGTTCCGCCCCGCGTTCGGCAGCGGTGCCCGTTGCGAACAGCAGTAATGTATCGGATGTCGAGGTGTCGCTGTCGACCGTCACGGAGTTGAAGCTCTTGCCGACCGACTTGGACAGAAGTTTCTGCAGGATATCGGAGGCGATCGGCGCATCAGTCGCCACGAAGGACAGCATCGTCGCCATGTCGGGGGCGATCATGCCCGCACCCTTGGCGATACCGTTGATGGTCACCGGCACACCGCCAAGCAGGACGGTTTCGGTTGCAACTTTAGGGAATGTATCGGTTGTCATGATGGCGCTGGCCGCGTCCTGCCAGCGTTCGGACGTGGCGCTCTTGGCCATATCCTCGAGCAGGTGGCTGAACTTGCCGGCATCCAGCGGTTCGCCGATGACACCGGTGGAGGCGAGAAACACTTCGCCGGGCTTGCAGCCGATTGCCTTGGCGGCAGCGGCCGCCGTCGCCTTGGTCGACTCACGGCCCTTCTTGCCGGTGAAGGCGTTGGCATTGCCGGAATTGACGACAACCGCGCGGGCTTTGCCGCCGCTCAGGCTGTCACGGCAGAAATCCACCGCCGCTGACGGGCATTTGGACCGGGTAAACACACCGGCCACCGCCACCGGCTTGTCGAATACGATCAGGAGAACGTCCGTTCGGCCCTTATATTTGATTCCCGCTTCAGCGGTTGCGATCCGGGCGCCGCGAATTTCGGGCATGGCCGGGACATGTTTGGGAGCCAGGGGAGAGACAGACGTGGACATCGGTTACCTCGAAAAGGTGTTTGACAAGGTTCAGTGCGGCGGCATTTTCAAAGGGGTCAAGGCCCGGGACCGAAATCCCGGGCCAGGATATTACTGTTCCTGGGCGTCCGTAGCGGCCTTCATGGCCTTTTCGGTTTCCGGGTCGGTGTACTGGATCTTCAGGTCGGCGCGTTCCTTCTTGACCAGCTCGACATAGCGTTCACGGATGAGGATCGACTTCACCTGATCCTTGACCTGATCGAATGCCGGCGGCTGCTGCACGCGCTTGTCTTCCAGCTTGATGACATGGAAGCCGAACTGTGTCTGGACCGGTTCCTTGGTGTATTTGCCGACATCCAGCGCCATTGCCGCCTTTTCAAATTCCGGGACCATCTGTCCGGCGGAGAAATAGCCGAGGTCGCCGCCCTGTGCTGCCGATCCGTCGGTCGACTTTGCCTTGGCAACGTCTTCGAAGGAAGCGCCGCCGTCGAGTTGCTTGATGATCGCTTCAGCTTCTTCCTTGGTCTTGACCAGGATATGACGGGCGCGAACTTCGTTCTGCGGCGGCATTGCTGCCATTTCCTTGTCATAGCGGGCACGCACATCGGCATCGGTGATCTTGTCGACAACCTGCTGCTTGAAGAAATCATTGTGCAGGGCACGATCCTTCAGGAACTGCATGCGTGCCTTGAATTCCGGCGTGGCATCCAGCTTCTCGGCTTCCGCCTTGGCGGCCAGGGCCTTGATGTCGATGATGGCGGCCAGAGCGGCCAAACGACGCTGCTCGTCCGGAAGACGGGCGAACTGCGGATCGAGATCGGCGGAAATCTGGTCGACGTCCTTGGAGGTGATCTTGTCGCCATTGATCGTGGCCAGCACCTTGTTCGGATCGGCCTTGACGGCATCCGCCTTGGCGGCATCCGGTTTTGCAGCACCGGCTTTACCGGCATCCTGGGCCATGGCCACGGAGGAAACACCGGTCAAAAACACAGCAGCAGTCATGAATGAAAGGGTTTTACGCAATTGGTTCATAGGTCAATTTCTCCTTAGGAGGACCGGTACGGGCTATGATTACGGCAGAATTTTGCCTTGACGAAGCGATCAACTGCGTGCTGCTTCAACATTGACATCATTCGAGCCCCCTCTTATCTGTCCATCGGCTTTGCGTCCAGATAGCTTGGCAACAGATAGGCTTATACATTTGACTCAGTGTCCGTATTGTATCAGGCATTCTCCATGCCCGGCTTCGGACCCTAAAAGCTAGGTTTTCCTAGCGAAACGAACAAGAGAGGACCAGGGATGGTCAGTTTCGGCGGCCTCGCCCGCAAGATTTTCGGCTCTTCCAATGAGCGCCGTGTCAAAGGCTTCAAGCCGCGCGTTGAACAGATCAATGCGCTCGAAGCTGAAATGTCGTCACTCACTGACGAGGAATTGAAGGCAAAGACGGTGGAATTCCGTGCAAGCCTTGCCAGCGGAACCAAGCTTGACGATCTGCTCGTGCCGGCCTTTGCCGTTGTGCGTGAAGCGGCCAAGCGTGTTCTCGGCATGCGCCCCTTCGACGTGCAGCTCATCGGCGGCATGGTCCTGCACGGCGGCGGCATCTCGGAAATGCGCACCGGTGAAGGCAAGACGCTGGTGGCGACCCTGCCGGTCTACCTCAATGCGCTGGAAGGCAAGGGCGTTCACGTCGTCACGGTCAACGACTATCTCGCCAGCCGCGACGCGCAGTGGATGGGCCAGCTCTACAACTTCCTCGGGCTCAGCTACGGCATCATCGTGCATGGCCTTGATGACGAAGAGCGCAGCACCGCCTACGCCGCCGACATCACCTACGCCACCAACAACGAACTCGGCTTCGACTATCTGCGCGACAACATGAAATATGAGCGCGCGCAGATGGTGCAGCGCGGTCACAACTACGCGATCGTCGACGAAGTGGATTCGATTCTTGTCGACGAAGCCCGCACGCCGCTGATCATTTCCGGTCCGCTCGATGACCGCTCGGATTTCTACAATCTCATCGACACATTCATTCTGCCGCTTGAGCCGGTCGACTACGAAATCGACGAGAAGCAGAAGACCGCGATCTTCACCGAAGAAGGCACGGAAAAGCTGGAAAACCTTTTGAAGGCCGCCGGCCATCTGAAGGGCGAAGGTCTCTACGACATCGAGAACGTTGCCGTGGTCCATCACGTCAACAATGCCCTGCGCGCCCACAAGCTGTTCCAGCGCGACAAGGACTATATCGTCCGCAACGACGAAATCGTCATCATCGACGAGTTCACCGGCCGCATGATGCCGGGCCGCCGTTTCTCGGAAGGCCTGCACCAGGCACTGGAAGCCAAGGAACATGTGACGATCCAGCCGGAAAACCAGACCCTGGCCTCGATCACCTTCCAGAACTACTTCCGCATGTACAACAAGCTGGCCGGCATGACCGGTACGGCATCGACGGAAGCGGAAGAATTCGGCAATATTTACGGCCTGGAAGTCACGGAAATCCCGACCAACAATCCGGTCAAGCGCATTGACGAGGATGACGAGGTCTACCGGACGGTCGAGGAAAAATACAAGGCGATCGTTCGCGACATCCACGAAGCGCGCGCCAAGGGCCAGCCGGTTCTCGTCGGCACCACGTCGATCGAGAAATCGGAACAGCTGGCCGAGCGCCTGCGCAAGGAAGGCTTCAAGGACTTCCAGGTCCTGAACGCCCGCTATCACGAGCAGGAAGCCTATATCGTCGCCCAGGCCGGTGTCCCCGGCGCCATCACCATTGCCACCAACATGGCTGGCCGCGGTACCGACATTCAGCTCGGCGGCAATTTCGAGATGCGCGTCAAGCACGAGCTCGCGGATATGGCCGAGGGCGAAGAGCGCAAGTCCAAGGAAGCCGCCATCCGCGAAGATATCGCCCGCCTGAAGGAGAAGGCTCTTGCCGCCGGCGGTCTCTACGTGCTGGCCACCGAGCGCCATGAAAGCCGCCGTATCGACAATCAGCTGCGCGGCCGTTCCGGCCGTCAGGGCGATCCGGGCCGGTCAAAGTTCTTCCTGTCGCTGCAGGATGACCTCATGCGCATTTTCGGTTCCGAGCGCATGGACGGCATGCTGCAGAAACTGGGCCTGAAGGAAGACGAGGCCATCGTCCATCCCTGGATCAACAAGGCCCTGGAAAAGGCGCAGAAGAAGGTCGAAGCCCGCAACTTTGACATCCGCAAGAACCTGCTGAAATACGATGACGTGATGAATGATCAGCGCAAGGTGATCTTCGAACAGCGTCTCGAACTGATGGACGGGACGGATCTGAGCCAGACCACCGCGGAAATGCGCGAAGACGTGGTCGATGACCTGATCCAGCGTCATGCCCCTGAAGGCGCCTATGCCGAACAGTGGACCGTGAAGCAGCTGGATGAGGATGTCCGCACCATCCTCAATCTCGACCTGCCGATCACCGACTGGGCGAACGAAGACAATATTGCTCCGGAAGACCTGCGCGAACGGCTGTTTGAAGCCGTCGAAAAGGCTGCTGGCGACCGTGCCGAGCGTTTCGGCCCGGAAATCATGGCCTATGTCGAGAAATCGGTCATCCTGCAGACCATGGATGCGCTGTGGCGCGAACATCTGGTCAATCTCGACCACCTGCGCTCGGTCGTCGGCTTCCGCGGCTACGCGCAGCGCGATCCGCTCAACGAGTACAAGACAGAAGGTTTTGAACTCTTCCAGACGATGCTGACCAATCTTCGCCAGAACGTGACGACGCAGCTGATGCGCGTCGAGATCGTGCGCGAGGCCGCCGAAGCGCCGTCGCCGGAACTGCCGCCCATGGAAGTTCACCATTTTGACGGCCTGACCGGCGAGGATGATTTCGGCGATACGGCCGTGCTCGAAGACCTGCGCGTCGTGAGCCCGGAGGAACGCGATCCGAACAATCCGAAGACCTGGGGCAAGATCGGCCGCAACGAGGCCTGCCCCTGCGGATCGGGTAAAAAATACAAGCATTGTCACGGCTCGTTCGCCTGACACGCCCACAGAAGGCCGCGTCCAACGACGCGGCCTTCTGCTTTTTTCGAACCCGTTGCAACTGTCGGTCTGGCCGAACGTTTTTTAAACGTTTACGGACTATATCTCCTTGGAATGCCAACAGGTGGAGCTGCGCGTGCGATTTTCTGCGGTAACGACTGCAGACCGATTTTTACCGGAAAAGCTGTCACTGCGTCTTCGTCCCTGGTTATCGCGCCTGGATCAGTTGCTTGACGGCTCGAACGAACACGCCGTTGCCCAGCGCGTCTCCCTGATTGCCTTCCTCGTCCGCGTGATCAGCGCGGGCATTGCCCTGATTTCCCAGGTGATCTTTGCCCGCTGGATGGGCCCGTTCGAATACGGCATCTTCGTTCTCGTGTGGGTGACGGTCGTCATCCTCGGAAACCTGTCCTGCCTCGGCTTCCAGACCACCGTCATCCGCTTCGTACCGGAATATCTGGAGCGCAGGCAATACGACCTTTTGCGCGGGATTTTGTTCACCAGCAAGACATTTGCGGTCAGTATGACCACCGGCATTGCCCTGGCCGGTGCCGTTCTCATCTACGCCTTGCGTGACCTGATCGAGACCTACTACATCGCGCCGTTCCTCGTCGGGCTGATATGCCTGCCCATGATTGCCCTTGGCGATACGCTTGATGGAACGGCGCGCTCGCGCTCATGGGTGCTGGTTGCCCTGACCCCGACCTATATCATCCGTCCCGTCCTGACCCTCGTGGTCATGAGCATCGCCCATATCAGCGGTCTGGCGCCGACGGCCATGACGGCTCTCGGCTCCGCCGTTATTGCGACCTATGCGACATCGGTTCTGCAGTTCTTCGCCGTGCGCAAGCGCTTCGGCGGCGTCGTGCCGCCCGGCCCCCGCGCTATCCATTTCCGCGACTGGCTCGCCGTGTCCTTGCCGATCTTTCTGGTCGAGGGGTTCTTTTTTCTTTTGACCAATGCCGACGTCCTGATGGTCGGGCGCTACATGGATCCCGACAAGGTCGCCACCTACTATGCCACCGTCAAGCTGCTTGCCCTGGTGCATTTCGTCTACTTCTCGGTGAAGGCGGGCGCGGCCCAGCGCTACTCGGAGTTGATGCAGAATTTCGACCATACCCGGCTCGAACAGTTTGCCCGGGACACGGCGCGCTGGACGTTCTGGCCGTCGCTGGCCATGGCCATTGTCCTGCTGGTTCTGGGCGAGCCGTTGCTGTGGCTTTTCGGTGCACAGTTCACCGAAGGTTATCCGCTGCTGTTCATCATGGTGATCGGCGTGGTGGCGCGCGCTTCGGTCGGACCGGCCGAAAGTCTTTTGAACATGGCGGGAAAGCAGAAAATCTGCGCCATCGTTTACGCGATTACCCTGGTCGTTAATATTTGTCTCAGCATTTTTATGATACCACGGTACGGCCTTGCAGGCGCAGCCTGCGCCACGGCCGCCTCGATGGTGTTTGAAGCGCTTGTTCTGGCGTTGACCGTTTACAACCGTCTCAACATCACAATGTTTGTTTTCGCCGGCAGGAATCCTGCCAAGGAAGAGATCTGATGGCTGCAATACCGCTTCTCGAAGAACTGGCCGGCGGCCCGTCCTCGCAGATCATTTCGCAGCTGGCCGGCTTCGAATCGCGCGATGCGGCCAAGCAGATTGAGGAAACCCTGGGAAGCCGCGGCGTGCCGCGCAAATTGTCCGTCTATTCCGCTTCCGCCGGATTCGATCTTTCGGAGGAGCTGGAACACCTCGCCTACCGGACCATCGAACCGAACGTCTTCTTCAATCCGCGTTTCCTGGCGCCTGCCATGCCCCGCCTCGATGACCGTCAGGTGCGCTTCATGGTCGTGCGCGACGAGAATGACGTGAAGAGCCGCCTGCGCTTCCTGATGCCCTATACGATCGAGCGTCCCGGCTTTACCTTTTCCGCATCGATCCTGCGGGCCTGGGCCACGCCGTTCGGGCCGCAGGGCACCCCGCTGATTGACCGCGACGATCCCGTCGGCGTCCTCAACGACCTCTTCGATATGCTCGCGCGCAAACATCTCAAGTTTCCGGAAGTTCTGGTGTTGCCCGATCTTCTCCTCAACCGTCCCGTCGCCCAGCTTTTCCGTTCGGTCGCGCTTGATCGCAACCTGCCCACGACCACCATTGGCACCGTGGAGCGGCCATTTCTGGAAAGCACGCAGGAGGGCGACGCCTATCTGCGCGAAGCGCTGGGAACACGGCACGCCAAGGAATACAGGCGGTTGTGGCGGCGTCTGGCGGAACAGGGCAAGCTGACCTATACGGTCAGCCGCACGGAAGACGATATCCGCGCGCGGCTCGAGGATTTCCTCGCGGTGGAAGCCAGCGGCTGGAAAGGCCAGCGCGGCTCGGCCATGGCGGTCGACCGGTTCCGCGCGGCATTCGCCCGCGAAGCCGTCAACAATCTCGCGGGCCGCGATCTCGCCCGCATCCACACGCTCGAGCTGGATGGCCGGACGATTGCCGTTCTGGTGGTCTTCGTCGAGGCCGGACAGGCATGGACCTGGAAAACGGCCTATGATGAAAACCTTGCCGCCTATTCGCCCGGCGTTCTCCTGATGATCGAGATGCTGAAGAACCACCTGGACGATCCGAACATCGATCGCACGGATTCCTGCGCCGTTCCCGATCATCCCGTTGCATCCCGCCTGTTTCAGGAGCGCGAAAGCATCGGTACGCTGGTGATCGGCCTGACCCCGGCATCGGATCGCGCGGCCCGCCAGGCCGCCTCGCAGATCCATCTCTACCGGCGCACCCAGAACATTGCCCGTATCGTCCGCGAACGGTTGCGTGGACTGACCGGCCGGAAATGATGCAGGCCTGCATAAGGCCTACACCTTTTCCTTCTTTTTCACGGGCGCAGGCTTTTCCGGCTCGACCGGTGCATCCGGCTTGGGCGCCAGAAGCTTGCGCAGGGAACCGATCTTGTCCTTGACCAGCGGACGGAAGCGCGTCGCGCGATAGGGCATGTCGGCCGCGCCATAGCCCTCTGGGCCATCGTCATTGCCGCGATGGATTTCCTCGACCTTGATGCCGACAAACTCGCCATCGACATAGTGCTTGTACATGCCGACCCAGCGCACCGTGTAAATCTGGCCTTTGCGGATCAGCTGATCGATGCTGACATTCTTGAATTTGTCATCAATGCAAACGACCTTCTGGCCAATATAAAAGTCATTCATCATCTCACCTTGGCATATCCGGTTTGGCAATTTGGCGCGTACCGCGTGCCTGCTTCAGGTCTTCTTTTGAACGGCAGCCCGCAAGACATCATTGATACGATCCTGCCATCCGGGCCCATCCGCCTGGAAATGCTCCAGCACGGCGCGATCGATCCGGATCGAAACGAGCTCCTTGGCATGGGGCACCGCCGATGTCTCACGCATAGGGAGAACAATTTTCTTGGCAACCGGCTTGAACAGTGCTTCGGCGGCTGCCATCGGGTTTACCGGCCGGCGCGGGGGATTGGCCATGTGAATTCTCCTCGTTTGTCCAATCACCACATCAGGCTGGAATCTCTGCCACAGTAAGGCAATCGCCGGAGAACGCAAAGACATCAATGGGTTCATCAAGGCCGCGGAGCGCATAGGAGCCCAGATTCTCCATGTTGCATTCGACCCCGGCCAAATCGACAAAGGCTTTCGACAGCAGAACCGGGCGTTTGACCTGCTTGGTCAGGCTTTCCAGGCGCGAGGCAATGTTCACGGCGGGTCCGATGACGGTAAAATCCAGCCGCTTGCGCGAGCCTATATTGCCGTACATGACATCCCCGACGTGAACGCCGATGCCGTAACCCAGCGGCTTGCGCCCTTCCCTGACATGGTCGGCATTCAACGCGGTCATGGCCGCCTGCGCCTCGGCGATGGCATGCAGCAGATCAGTACAGGCCTTCGGATTGCTCAGCGGGAAGATTGCCAGCAGGCCATCGCCCATGAATTTGAGGATTTCCCCGCCATATTTTTCGATGGGCTCCGACATCGCATCGAAATAGCCATTGAGCAATTCGATGACATTGTCGCGGGGCCAGGCGTCCGAGATCGCGGTGAAATCGCGCAGGTCGCAGATCAGGATCGCCGCGCCGACGGTCACGCCGCTGCCGCGGGTGGTGGCACCGGCAAGAATCTGCTCGCTGGCATGCGGCCCGACATAGGTTTCGAGCAGCGTGCGGGCGAAGCGGTTCTTGAGCCGGATCTCGCTGACCAGCGCCAGGGCGGGAAGCAGGTCCGCCAGAACAGCCATATGATCATCGCCGAAGCCGCCCGGCCGGTCCGTGGCGAAGGTCACCACATGCCGCTTGCCAAGGGTGTGCTCCAGCGGCCAGGCCACGTAGTCCGTCAGCCCCTCGGCGCGCAGTTCGCCCACCACCGAATATTCCTGCCCGGTGTCACCGGCCTGGTCAAAGTGCAACCGGACTTCATCGGCCCCCTCGGAAATGTCGTTGAGCGGGCTGTTCAGATATTCGGCAGTCTGCTCGGCCCCGTATTCGAATGTACGGATTTCCGCCTCGGCGGCACCGCGCCTCCACAGAATGCGGGCACCGCGCCATTGCGGGTGCTGTATCCTCAGATGCAGCGACATCCGGGCAACGGGCACGCCCGCATCCACGAGCCGTTCGCCCATCTCGACCAGGATATTGTCGATGAAGCGCTGATTGCGCGTCTCGATCATCAGCCAGTCGAGCAGTTCACTGCGTTGAGCCGGCCAGGTGCCGCCGCCCGTACCGGGCGAGGTCACCTTCAAATTCACCAAAGATTGCATTGCAATACCCCGTCATGATCACGTCTGCACACGATCTGGAATGACGGCGCCACGGCACGGCCGCCAGATCGGAACGCCAAGGCTTATGTGGTTGGTCCTTGCATCGATTATAAGGGGTTGCAAGCGCCGTGCATAGAACGCAAAAGCCTCCGCATTCCGACGGGGATGCGGAGGCTGGCACGCGCGACAGTTCAGGCTATTGATACGTTGCAGCCTCATCGATGAGGGCCGCGACCTCGACCGGCTTCGAGGCCAGCGATGCGTGGCTTGCCTTCAGCGTGATCACCTTCTTCGCCCCGAGACGGCCGGACATCCAAGCCTGATTGGCGGGATGGATCATGTGGTCGTCACTCGAAATCTGGTACCAGCTGTGCTTCGACTTCCATGCCGGATTGGTGATTTCATTGCCGAAGGTGCTGGCGAGCGGCGCCTTCTGGGTTACACCCATGACGAGGCCCTCATCCGCCGTCAGGTCCTGGCAGAAGCTTTCGTGGAATTTGTCCTGCTTTACCCAGAGATAGCCGTCGCTGTCGGGTGCGAGATTGGCGGCGCCGAGCGGCGGATTCTTCTGGGTGATCCCGCCCGGACTCTCACCGGCATCGGGCGCAAAGGCGGCGATATAGACCAGGCCCGCCACATTCGGATGGTTGCCGGCTTCCGTGATGACGGCCCCGCCATAGGAATGGCCCACCAACAGCACCGGGCCGCTTTCCTGCGCGATCATCTTGCGGGTGCGCTCGGCATCATCCGCCAGGGACGTCAATGGCAATTCAACAGCTTTCAGCGAGGTATGGCCAAGCCGCTTCAGTTCTACAATGACTTTGCTCCAGTGGGCGGCCCCACCCCAAAATCCATGCACGAGAATGATCGTCGGAGTCTGTGTCATCAGCGTTCTCCCTTGATTCAAAAAGCAATCAAAAATGGCACGCCGAGCCAAAGTTCAACGTCTGGTCGACGCCTCCAGAACTAACCATATTCCGCCGGGTGCAACAATTCCGGGACGCTTCACTTTGTATTTATGTCGATGAAGCGGCGGGGCGCGGACATGCCACGTCAGCGATTTCGGCTATGAGACTTATCGTCTGCTCCGGTCAATCTACAAAACCGGAGCAGCCGTATGCGCTATTTTTGAGGGATCAATACTGATAGGAGGAAATAGGCAATGGCCGCATGAAGAAATATGAGGCAGCCAGTCAAGATAACCACGGAAATCGCAAACCTTCTATGCGTACGACTACTTATGGTCTGCTATCGAAATTCGGTTGCCTGCCTCATTGGATTTTGGCAAACACCCCTTACTCGTGGGAAAGCAGATGCGCAGCTTATACTGGAGCAGAACGAGGCTTCCAGAAGTCCAACTCAAAAACGCGGTAAAAAAGTGGGACAAAAACCACTAAAAAAGACAGTAAAAGCCATGCGTGATTTTTGGGATGGTGCCCCCTGCCGGAATCGAACCAGCACTCCTCTCGGAACCTGATTTTGAGTCAGGCGCGTCTACCAATTCCGCCAAGGGGGCCGCAATGTGCACCGGCCGCGGGCGAACCACAGCCGTCAAAGCCAAATACAGGCAGACCCCACGCCGGTCAACACCATTCCAACGTTTTCTGGCGGGATAACATCTCTGTGTGTTGCGAAGGCTGACACCGCCCGCTACAGCCGATTTGCAGCCCGGAAAGCCCGGCCGCAGCATGCCAGATCGTCAACCGCACACAATTTCCATAGAAACGATTCCGTTTTTCCCGGGCATGGGGTAAGGATCGCCAGCTTTATCGAACCGACACCCACAGGAATCACGCCATGCTGCGCAGACTTTATGATTGGACAATGTCACTGGCCGCGCGCAAATCGGCTGAGGTCTGGCTGGCGTTCATTGCCTTTGTCGAAAGCTCGGTCTTCGTCGTTCCTGCCGACGTGCTCTATCTGCCCATGGCGCTGGCACGGCCTGAGCGCGCCTACCGCTACGCGCTTGTTGCCACGATCTTCTCGGTGCTGGGCGGTATCGCCGGATGGTTTCTCGGCCATTATGCCTATGAAGCCCTGGCCAAGCCCGTGCTCGAATTCTACGGCAAGCTCGACGCCTTCGAGCAGATGCGCGGCTCGACCAGCGCCGACATGATCCTCCTGCTGCTGATCACATCCGGCCTTGCCCATTTGCCGCCGATGAAGATCGTGACGATCCTGTCGGGCGCGGCCAATGTCAACATCTGGCTGTTCATCGTTTCCGCAGTGATCACGCGCGGCGCCCGCTTCTTCTTTCTCGCCTGGCTTTTGCGCCGTTACGGCGAGCCGATCCGCCATTTCATCGAAAAGCGCCTGGGCCTGATCGCGGCAGCGGCGGCGGCCGTGCTAATCCTGCTTTACGCCATACTGCACTATTACAGCTCCTGAACGATCCAATCTGAATGAGGATGTCAGACCCATCATGACGACGACCCGCTCTTCGCCGCATCTCAAGACAGCGGTTTTCCTGCTCCTTGCCATGATCGTCACCGTGGGCTCGGCGCTTGGCTTCCAGTATATCGGCGGCTATCTCCCCTGCAAATTGTGCCTTGAGCAGCGCTTTCCCTACTATGCGGGCATTCCGCTGATGGCACTCGCCGTGCTTGCGGCGGCCCTTCGCTGGCCTGCGGCCCTCACGCGCACGCTTCTGGCGCTCGGCGGCATCCTGATGCTGATCGGGCTGGGCCTTGCGGTGTTCCACTCCGGTGTCGAATGGAAGTTCTGGCCGGGACCGACCGATTGCACGGCGGTCAGCATGTCGATCACCACCAATGCCGGCAACCTCCTGAATGACATGAATGCGATCCATCCGCCCGCATGCGATACGGCGGCCCTGCGTGTGCTTGGCCTGTCCTTTGCCGGCTGGAATGCGATTGCCAGCCTGATCCTCGCGCTCATCGCCTTTCGCGGTGCAAAAAAGGCGGCCTGACGCCGCCTTTGCCGGATACAATGGAACTGGGGTCCTATGGCTCCAGTTCGACATCCCAGTAGAGATAATCCATCCAGCTTTCATGCAGATGGTTCGGCGGGAACAGCCGGCCATTATTGTGCAGGTCATGCACAGTCGGCGCAAAAGGCTTCTGCCGCGGCCACATCTTGGCCTTGTCCGGCATCAAGCCGCCCTTGCGCAGATTGCAGGGCGAACAGGCTGCAACGACATTTTCCCAGATCGTGGCACCGCCGGCGCAACGGGGCGTCACGTGATCGAAGGTCAGATCATCCTCCGACCCGCAATACTGGCATTCGAACCGGTCGCGCAGGAAAACATTGAATCGCGTAAAGGCAGGCGTGCGCGACGGCTTGATATAGGTTTTGAGGGAAACGACGCTCGGTACCCGCATTGCGAACGAGGGGGAGGAAACCTCATACTCGTATTCGGCAACGATATTCACACGGTCAAGGAAGACCGCCTTGATCGCGTCCTGCCAGGACCACAGCGACAAGGGATAATAACTGAGCGGACGGTAGTCCGCATTGAGTACCAGGGCCGGTAACCCGTCCGGCGAGACGGCTATTGTCAAGGAATCACCTCCCAGTCCAACCATCAGGCCCCATTATTGTAAGCTCGAGGTGACAGGAATGTGAAGCGCCATTGCATCGCAGGCTGCGAAAAACCCCGTTATTTCAACTTCATCCAACCGGTGTGCCATCCCGGCCACGGGTTGCGGCGTAATAAGCCCAGAAAAGCCGGGCCGCGACACCCCTCCACGGCGACCAGCGCTCCGCCAAAAGACGCAGGGATTTCGAATCAGGTTTCACTGATTCGGCATAGGCATGGGCATAGGCGTGCTGCAGGGCAACGTCGCCGGACGGGAAAACATCCGCATGCCCGGCCGCAAACAGGAGATAGACTTCCGCCGTCCACGGCCCGATGCCCTTCACATTGGTCATCACAGCCATGGCCTCGTCGATGGGGCGGTCGCACAGGTCGAACAGATCAAGCTCTCCGGCCATGATCGCCTCGCTGATCCGGGCCAGCGTCGCCTGCTTGGCGCGCGAAAGACCCGCCAAGCGCCAGGCCTCCTCCCCCGCCCTGATGTAGTTTTCCGGGGTCAGCGGATCGACATGCTGGATCAGCCGCTTCCAGATCGAATCGGCACTGGCCTTCGATACCTGCTGCGAGACGATGACCGAGGCAAGGCTCTCGAAACCCGGCGCCCGCCGCCGCAGCGGCAACGGCCCTGCCCGCTCGGCAATCGCCGCCAGTTCGGGGTGTGCCGCCAGGAGGGCCGTCAGCCCTTCCGCAACATCGTCAAGCGTGTCTATTCTGCGCATGGAACCGTTCACTTTTCATCTCGGAACAAACACCGTATCAATCGACAAGGTCCTCACGCAAGAATCCCAGTTCATGACTGTCCCGGTTTTCCGCTTTGCTCCCAGTCCCAATGGCCACCTGCATCTCGGCCATGCCTATTCCGCCCTGCTCAACCGGCAGATGGCGCAGGCGGCCGGCGGGCGGCTTCTGCTGCGCATGGAGGATATCGACCGCGAGCGCTGCACGCCCGAACTCGAAGCCGCCATGCAGGCGGATCTGCACTGGCTGGGACTTGACTGGGAAACGCCAGTGCGCCGCCAGTCGGAGCATTTCGGCGTCTACCGGGATGTGCTCGACCGCCTCATCCGCATGGACCTGGTATACCCCGCCTTCCTCAGCCGCGGCGACATCAAACGGGAAATGCAGAAAGCCACGGCCAAGGGGCTGGTATGGCCGCACGATCCGGACGGCGCGGCGCTTTATCCCGCAATCGAGCGAACGATTTCCAAACGGGAGCGCCAGCGGCGCATGGATGACGGGCAGCCGTTTTCATGGCGGCTCCACATGGACCGCGCGCTTGCGCACGTGGGGGAACCTTTATTCTGGCATGAAACGGCGGATGGCGGGTCCGATATCGCAGCCCGGCCGCAGGATTGGGGCGACGTCATCATCGCCCGCAAGGACATGCCGACCAGCTATCACCTCTCCGTCGTCATCGACGATGCGCTGCAGGGCGTCAGTCATGTGGTGCGCGGCAGGGATCTATTCCAGGCCACCGGCATCCACCGCCTGCTGCAGACCATCCTCGGACTGCAACCACCGATCTATCACCATCACAGGTTGATCCTCGATCACGACGGCCAGAAACTGTCCAAGAGCCGCAGGGATACCTCGCTGCGCTCCTTGCGCGCGGCAGGGGTGACGCGGGAAGACATCATCGGCCTGGCCGGATTGCCAGTGCGTGGTTCGACAAGCTCACCATGAGGGATGTGGTTTGGTTGCAATGCCAATCGCAATGGTTACAGAATATAACTGCCTGCAATCCACACCCTCCCTCATGGTGAGCTTGTCGAACCACGCACGAATGCGATCTTAAAACAACATCTGGCTGCAGGACCGGCGTTCGTATAAACCTGCATCACAACTCATCCCGTGATCCGGTCCCCATCATGCCCGTCCGTTATTTTCCCGCCCTGTTCGTCCTCCTGTGGGCCACCGGCTTCATCGGCGCCCGCTATGCCATGCCCTACATGGAGCCGTTCCTGTTCCTGACGATCCGGTTTGTTATTGCCGGTGCCATTCTCGGCACGTGGGTGGTGCTGGCCGGCAACCATTGGCCGAGCGGGCGCGGCGCCATGCACGCGATCATCGCCGGCTGCCTGATCCACGGCGTCTATCTCGGCGCCGTGTTCTGGGCGATCCACCGCGGCCTGCCCGCAGGCATGTCGGCGCTGGTGGTCGGGCTGCAGCCGCTGATCACGGCACTGATTGCCGGGGCCGTTCTCGGCGAGAAAATCCAGCCGCGTCATTGGGCCGGGCTGGCGGTCGGCTTTGTCGGCGTCGCCATGGTGCTCTGGCCTAAACTGTCGATTTCCGCCGATGGCATCACGCCGGCAACCGTCGGCGCGTCGATCCTTTCGGTGCTGGCCATCAGTGCCGGAACCGTTTGGCAGAAACGCTTTGTCGGCACCATCGACCTGAAGGCGGGCACGACGCTGCAATATCTCGGCGCGGCCGTGCTCACCGGCATCTTTTCGCTGCTGTTCGAAACCCACGCGGTGATCTGGGCCGCGCCTCTCGGCTTCGCGCTGTTCTGGCTGGTCTTCGTGCTGTCGATCGGCGCGGTGCTGCTGCTGATGGTCCTGATCAATCAGGGCGCCGTGTCGAAGGTCGCTTCGCTGTTCTATCTGGTACCCGGCGTGACCGCCCTGATGGCCTATGTGCTTTTCGGCGAAACACTGACGCTGTTCCAGCTGTGCGGCATGGTGGTTGCAACCCTCGGCGTCGCACTGTCGACGGGTCAGAAGCGCTTGGCGACCCTGCCCTCGCGATAGTGGATGATGGCGGCATTGACCTCGGCGCCGATGATGAAAATCGCGGCGATGATATAGAGGAAGACGATTGCCGCCATGATCGAGGCCAGCCCCGCATAGGTCGACACGTAGGATGCGAACGTCTCGAGATAGCTCGCGAAAATCGATGCGCCGACGATCCACGCCAGCAGGGTCACGAGGATGCCCGGCAGGATATCGATGAGCTTGCGCCGCCCCGCCGGCAGCCACAGATGCGCCACCAGCAGCCCGACGATCAGCACGGCGGAAGCAATGCAGTAACGCCAGAAGCCGATGGTGCCGGACAGAACGTCAAGCTCGGGAACCCATTTGCTGGCGATGCGCACCGCCAGCGGCGCCAGCACCAGGAGAAAGCTGATGGCCATGATGCCGACGGTGGCCACGATCACATAGCCCAAGCTTTGCAGGCGGCAATAGATGATCGAGCGTGTATCGACCACCCGGTAGGCGCGGTTGAGTGCGATGCGCAGCGCTTCGATGCCGTTGGAGGCAAAATAGGCGGCTGCGATCACGCTGATGGTCAGAAGCCCGCCGCGCTGGACGTTGAGAACATTGCGCACCTCCTGCGCAATCGGCCGGGCGATCACCTCGGGCCAGGTGTCGAACACCACATGCACCGCCGTATCGGTAAAGGCGCTGGCGCCGAGAAAGCTGGCAAGCGAGGTGGCGAAAATCAGAAACGGAAACAGCGCCAGAATACCCGACAGCGCCACGTGGCTTGCCAGAGCCCAGCCGTCATCCGTGCTGAAATGCCTCAATGTGTCGAAGGTCACCCGCCGGAGAAAAACATATACTCTACGCATTGAAAATGGTTTGTCCCTTTAGTGCGGGTCCGGCCCCTCGTGACATTGCAAGGCGCGGGCGAATATGTGAAGTCTTTTTTTGATTTTACCATTCGGTTTGCAGCAATCGGAAAAGAATGACCAGTTCCAGAACGATTTTGATCACAGGATGTTCCAGCGGCATCGGCGCCCATTGTGCCCGCGCCCTCAAGGCGGATGGCTGGCAGGTCTTTGCAACGGCGCGGCGAAACGAGGATATCGCAGCGCTTCAAGCCGACGGCCTTTCAGCCCATTATCTCGATTATCGCGAACCGGATTCCATCCGGGCGCTCGTTGACGATGTGCTCGCCGCGACCGGCGGCACACTCGATGCGCTTTACAACAATGGCGCCTATGCGTTGCCGGGCGCCGTGGAAGACCTGCCCATCGAAGGCTTGCGCGAACAGTTCGATGCCAATTTCTTCGGCTGGCATGAGCTGACCCGGCACATCGTCCCGGTGATGCGCCGTCAGGGCCATGGGCGAATCGTGCATTGCTCGTCGATTCTCGGGCTCGTGCCGATGAAGTGGCGCGGGGCCTATGTCGCGTCGAAATTCGCGCTGGAAGGCCTGATGCTGGTCCAGCGCATGGAACTTGAAGGCTCCGGCATCCATGTCTCCCTGATCGAGCCGGGACCGATTGCCTCGCGCTTCACCTACAATGCGCTGCAGCAGATCGAGAAATACATCGATGTCGAGAACTCTGTGCATCGCGCGGATTATCAGAAGCAGATTGCCCGCCTGTCGCAGGGCGGCACCAAGTCCCGCTCCAAGCTTGGCCCGGAAGCGGTCTACGCCGTGCTGAAGGACGCGCTGGAAAATCCGCGTCCCAAACCGCATTATCTCGTCACGCGCCCCGCGAAATTTGCGGTTCTTGCCCGCAGATTTCTGTCGTCGCGTGCGCTATACCGCATGCTTGCCGGCCAGTCCTGAAAGCGCTCCGGCCTGAAAAGGAAAAACCATGGATATCATCTTCAAGTTTCTGGCAGTCGTTGCCATTGCCGCCGTCACCGTCGTGCTTCTGATCGGTCTGCGCAACATGATGAAGGGCGGCGATGCCAACTTTTCCAACAAGATGATGCAGCTGCGCATTTTCCTGCAGCTGGTGGCGATCATTCTCATCGTCGGCGCGATTTACTTCCACCGCGCCGCCAGCTGACCGCGGGACAGGCCATGGTCAAGCTCAACAGGATCTACACCAGGACCGGCGATGACGGCACCACCGGGCTCGGCAGCGGCGAGCGCCGCCTGAAGCACGACCTGCGCGTCGAAGCCTATGGCACGGTCGATGAAGCCAATGCCTGCGTGGGGCTGGCGCGGCTGCATACGGCGGAGCAGTTTCCGGAAATCGACGCCATGCTCGCCCGCATCCAGAACGATCTGTTCGATCTCGGCGCCGATCTGGCTACACCCGATACCGGGGAAAAGCTCGCATACGAACCGTTGCGCATTATCGACACCCAGGTCGCGCGCATCGAGGCGGATATCGATCTGTTGAATGAAAAGCTGGCACCGCTGCGCTCCTTCGTCCTGCCGGGCGGATCGGCGGCCTCCGCTGCCTTGCATCTGGCGCGCACGGTGGCAAGGCGTGCCGAACGGCACATGGTGGCGCTGGCGCAAAGGCCTGATGAGGCCGTCACACCAGCCGCGCTCAAATACATCAACCGCGTTTCCGATTTTCTCTTCGTCGCCGCACGAGCCGTCAATGACAATGGCGCGAAGGACGTGTTATGGGTGCCCGGTAAGAACCGCTGAACGGGGGAACGGCGCCGATGTTCATTCCACTCTACGACGCCAACAGCCTCAAATACATCAAACTGCAATATGTCACCCTGGCGCTGATTGCCCTCAATGTCATCATCTTCGGCCTGACGAGCCTCGCCGGGGCAGATTCAAAGACCGCGTCCATCGGCTTTGGCTATATCCCGTCGGTGGCGCACCATATGACGGTGCTGCCGCCGCGATATGATTTCGTGCCGCCCGCTTTCACCTATGTCACCTATGCCTTCCTCCATGCCGATATCTTCCACTTGGGCGGCAACATGCTGTTCCTCTGGGTCTTCGGCGACAATGTCGAGGATGCCATGGGCCATATCAGGTTCCTGATTTTCTACCTGCTCTGCGCTGCCGCCGGCGCTTTCCTGCACGGTACGCTCGACCCGTCTTCCGAGGGGCCGCTGATCGGGGCATCGGCCGCCATCGCCGGCGTGATCACCGCCTATCTGATGCTGCATCCGCGTGTGCGGGTCTGGGTGCTGGCTTTCGGCCGGATACCCCTGCGCATCCCCGCGCTCTATCCGCTCGTCCTCTGGATCGGGCTCCAGTTCGTGATGCTCGTCACCCATGGCGAAGACCGCATTTCCTGGTCCGGCCATGTCGGCGGCATCATTGCCGGCGCCCTGCTCCTCATCCCGTTCAAACGCCGCAGCGTGCCGCTGTTTGACCGGGCGATTGTCTCGCCGCGCGCCGTTATCGTCGACAAGCAGCCGCCGCAAACGCCACCCGAACCGCCTTCACCCCGGTGGGGCCGTTGATCCCGCAAGTTTCAATCGTTTAAGCCCCAATAACAGCAAACTGGATGATTGACCTTTACGTTAGTCATATTTACGGTCCCGCACGATCCTGACACAGCCGCGGTCCGATTCTGACATTTGCACCCCTTTGATACAGGCCATTCAAGCAAATGTCAGAATCAAAGGACCACGGCCAAATGTATGCTTGTAGTGGAACGTGTGAATTTGACATTCGCATCTCTCGCGTGATGTCCAATGGGATGCGAATGTCAAATTCGTTCCACTAATGTGTCGTTTTTTTCACCTCAATGTCGGCATCCGGCAAGCGGGTGCCATTGCCCGGCAGTTAAATCTGTCTGCAGTTCTTATGAGAGGGAGTCCCCATGAAAGTCCTCGTACCGGTAAAGCGGGTAGTCGATTACAATGTGAAGATCAGGGTTAAGGGCGACGGTTCGGGCGTTGAGCTTGCCAACGTGAAGATGTCGATGAACCCGTTCGACGAAATCGCGGTCGAGGAAGCGCTGCGCCTGAAAGAGGCCGGCAAGGTCGAGGAAGTGGTCGTTGTCTCCATCGGACCTGCACAGGCGCAGGAAACCATCCGCACCGCGCTTGCCATGGGTGCCGACCGCGGCATTCTGGTCAAGGTCGACGACATCGTCGAGCCGCTTGCCGTTGCCAAGATCCTCAAGGGCATTGTCGAAGCCGAACAGCCGCAGCTGGTCATTCTCGGCAAGCAGGCCATCGACGACGATGCCAACCAGACCGGCCAGATGCTGTCCGCTTTGCTAGGCTGGAGCCAGGGCACCTTCGCCTCCAAGGTCGAACTCGGCAGCGATACCGCCAAGGTTACCCGCGAAGTCGACGGCGGCCTGCAGACCATCGAAATCAAGCTGCCGGCTATCGTCACGACGGACCTGCGCCTCAACCAGCCGCGCTATGCTTCGCTGCCGAACATCATGAAGGCGAAGAAGAAGCCGCTGGATGAAAAGACCGCGGCCGATTACGGCGTCGACACCAAGCCGCGCCTCAAGGTGCTGAAGACCGAAGAGCCGGGCGGCCGCAAGGCAGGCGTCAAGGTCAAGGACGTTGCCGAGCTCCTCAGCAAGCTGAAGAACGAAGCCGGCGTTCTCTAAGGATCAGGAAAGGAATTTACCATGGCTATTCTTCTTTTTGCCGAACACGACAACGAGACCCTTTCCGACCAGACCGCCAAGGCATTGACTGCGGCGCTCGCCATCGGTTCCGACGTGCATGTCCTGGTTGCCGGCAAGGGCGCCAAGGGCGTTGCCGATCAGGCCGCCAAGCTTGCCGGTGTCAAGAAGGTCCTGCTGGCCGACAGCGACGATCTGGCCAACCGCCTGGCGGAAGCCACCGCGGCGCTGATCGTTTCGATCGCCGGCAATTATGACACGATCATTGCTGCCGCAACCACCAACGGCAAGAACATCCTGCCGCGCGTTGCCGCCCTGCTCGACGTCATGCAGATCTCGGACGTCATCGAGGTCATCGCGCCCGATACGTTCAAGCGTCCGATCTATGCGGGCAATGCCCTGCAGACCGTCCAGGCGACCGATGCCAAGCGCGTCATCACCGTGCGCACCGCCACCTTTGCGGCCGCCGGCGAAGGCGGTTCGGCTCCGGTCGAGACTGTTGCGGCTGCCGCCAATCCGGGCCTGTCCACCTTCATCGAAGCCAAGCTTTCCGGCGGCGACCGTCCGGAACTGACCTCGGCCAGGATCATCATCTCCGGCGGCCGTGCCCTCGGCTCCAACGAGAAGTTCAAGGAAGTCATCCTGCCCGTGGCCGACAAGCTCGGCGCGGCCGTCGGTGCCTCGCGCGCCGCCGTCGATGCCGGTTACGCCCCGAACGACTGGCAGGTCGGCCAGACGGGCAAGGTGGTTGCGCCTGATCTCTACATCGCCGTCGGCATTTCGGGCGCGATCCAGCATCTGGCCGGCATGAAGGACTCCAAGGTCATCGTTGCCATCAACAAGGACGAGGAAGCACCGATTTTCCAGGTCGCCGATTACGGCCTGGTCGGCGATCTTTTCGTCATTCTGCCGGAACTCGAAAAAGCGCTTTGAATTTCATCGCAAGATTGAAATGAATCTGCATGGCCGGGGTAGACGAACGCTACCCCGGCCATTTAGTTTGGTGCTACAAAGAAAAGAAACGGATGGAAACATGGCTGGCTCGATCAAAACTGTAGGCATTGTTGGCGCGGGACAAATGGGCGGAGGAATCGCTCACGTCTGTGCACTGGCCGGATATGATGTTTTGATCCATGACCAGTCCGCCGACCAGCTGGAAAAGGCCATCGCCACCGTCAACGGCAACATGGCCCGGCAGGTTTCCCACGGCAAGCTCGAGGAAGCCGAGCGCGTCAAGGGCATGTCGCGCATCCGTCCGGCCCTGCGCATTGAAGACCTCGCCGGTGTCGATCTGGCCATCGAGGCCGCGACAGAGGATGAGACGGTCAAGCGCAAGATTTTTGCCCAGCTCTGCCCCAACCTCAATCCGGAAGCGATCCTCGCAACCAACACCTCCTCCATTTCGATCACGCGGCTTGCCGCCACCACGGACCGGCCGGAGCGCTTCATCGGCATCCACTTCATGAATCCCGTTCCGGTGATGAAGCTGGTCGAACTGATTCGCGGCATTGCCACGGAAAACGTCACGTTCGAGATCGCGCGCGAATTCGTTACCAGCCTCGACAAGACGCTGACGGTCTCCGAAGATTTCCCGGCCTTCATCGTCAACCGCATCCTGCTGCCGATGATCAACGAAGCCATCTACGTGCTCTACGAGGGCGTGGGCTCGGTCGAAGCCATCGATACGGCGATGAAACTGGGCGCCAATCACCCGATGGGCCCGTTGCAGCTTGCCGATTTCATCGGCCTCGACACCTGCCTGTCGATCATGCAGGTGCTGCATGACGGCCTCGCAGATTCGAAATACCGCCCCTGCCCGCTGCTGGTCAAATATGTCGAAGCCGGCTGGCTGGGGCGCAAGGCCGGGCGCGGCTTCTACGACTATCGCGGCGAGAACCCCGTTCCGACCCGCTAAGGGCGCCAAGCGCCGTTCAATCCGGCGGCCGCGGATTATTTATTTTATTCAAACCCTTGCATTGACCCCTGCCGCTCCCCAATTCAGGCAGAATTGCAGCACCGGGCCCCTCTGGCGAGAGTTACCGGCTCTCTCGTGATGTCGGAGCTGTAATCTGGAACCGATGCCGGCGGATCATTTTTCACATGGAGCTTCTGTTTGTTGATGCCATGGGCAAGCCCCTATGGATGTGGCTTGGCTTTTTTGCCCTTGTTCTTGTGCTTCTCGTCCTCGACCTGGGCGTTCTCAACCGAAAAAATCACGATATAGGCATGCGCCAGAGCCTTTTGCTCTCGGCGTTCTACATCAGTCTCGGCGTCGCCTTCGGCGGCTTCATCTGGTGGGAGCTGGGCAGCGAGTCCGGCATGCAGTACCTCACCGGCTTCGTCGTCGAGAAGAGCCTGGCGATGGACAATATTTTCGTCATCGCCATGATTTTCGGCTATTTCGCCATTCCCAAGCAATATCAGCACCGCGTGCTCGTCTACGGCATTCTCGGCGTTGTCATCCTTCGCGGCATCATGATCGCGGCGGGTGCGGCTATTGTCGAACAATATGAGTGGGTTCTCTATCTCTTTGCCGCGTTCCTGATCATCACCGGCATCCGCATGCTCATGGCCGGCGACGACGAGTTCGATGTCTCGGCCAATCCGGTCTTCAAGTTCATGCGCAAGCGTTTCCGCGTCACCGACGAGCTGCACGGGCAGAAATTCATGATCCGGCGCACCGACCCGCATACGGGCAAGTCGAAGACATGGATTACCCCGCTGCTCCTGGCACTCGTCATGGTGGAACTGGCGGACGTGATCTTCGCGGTGGATTCCATCCCTGCGATTTTTGCCATCACCACCGATCCCTATATTGTCTTCACCTCGAACATCTTTGCGATCCTTGGCCTGCGTGCGCTGTATTTCGCCCTTGCAAGCCTTATCCATCGCTTCGTCTATCTGAAATATGCACTGTCTCTCGTGCTGGTATTCATTGGCGGAAAGATTTTCGTGGCTGACGCATTGGGGCTGGCAAAGATACCGCCGATGTGGTCACTCTCGATCACGCTCGGCATCCTTGCCGCCGGCATTTTCAGTTCGCTCTGGAAGACACGCAACGACGTGCCGGAACCCGAATTAACGATAGATGCAAAACCTGCCTCGACACCCTCTATCGCCGAGACAACGACGAAAGCATAATTGCATCGATGGAGAAGATGAATGAACGCTGACGGAAAACCGTATCATTGGGACCCCTTGGGTGACCCTGCGGAACGGCGTCTGTCCAGCATTCTGGTCAAGATCGGTGAAACAGACGCGGACAGGGTTTCGTTTGACGATATCCTGTCCGCACTTTCCGAACGCAGCTTCGGCGCGCTGCTGATCCTCTTTGCCGCACTCAATCTGGTGCCGCTGCCGCCGGGGTCTTCGACGATCTTCGGCATTCCCCTGATCCTTCTTTCGCTGCAGATGCTGATCGGCCTGGAAAATCCGTGGTTCCCGGCCTTCCTGCGGAAGAAATCCCTGCGCACGGAAACCTATCGCCGTTTTGTCGGCAAGCTTGAACCGCTGCTCATCCGTTTCGAACGGCTGGCCCGCCCGCGCTACTGGCTGCTGCCGCAGGTCGTCATGGAGCGGATCGTCAGCCTTGCAGCGCTGGTCATGGCGCTCATCGTTGTGCTGCCTGTTCCGCTCATCAATCAGTTGCCGGCGCTCAGCATCATCCTGCTCAGCATTGGCCTCGGTGAACAGGATGGCGCATGGCTTGGCACCGGCTTTCTGGTGGCGGCGCTCGCCATCGGCTTTGCCATCGGCCTGGCTGCCTCCGTCGGCCTGGCCGCCCTCCACATCTTCGGTTGAGCATGAACGAGCAGAAAACCATCGCCATCTATGTCGACGCCGACGCCTGTCCGGTGAAAGCCGAGATTTACCGCGTTGCCGAGCGCTACGGCGTCAAGGTCTACGTTGTTTCCAATTCCCTCATGACCATTCCGCGCGATCCGATGATCGAACGCGTTATCGTCAGTGACGGTTTCGATGCGGCCGATGACTGGATCGCCGAACGGGTATCGCGCGGCGATGTGGTGGTGACCGCCGACATTCCGCTGGCCAGCCGTTGTGTGAAGGCCGGGGCCGACGCCATCTCGCCGACCGGCCGCGCTTTCACCGAGGCCTCCATCGGCAACACGCTGGCTACGCGCAACCTGATGGACGAACTGCGCTCGGCCGGCCAGATCACCGGCGGCCCGCGGCCGTTTTCGCCCAAGGACCGCTCCAGCTTTCTCTCCGCGCTGGATCTGGCCATCGTCCGCCTGAAACGGGCCGGATTTGCTGTCTGAGGTTTCTGGCATCAGTAATATGCGTGGTTCGACAGGCTCACCATGAGGGATGTGGTCTGACTGCAAGGCCAATTGCAAATGTTGCAGAATATGGCTCCCTGCAATCCTCCACATCCCTCATGGTGAGCTTGTCGAACCACCACCCACAACGAATTTGCACGGCTCCCCTGCATCGGCTCCCCATGCCCTGCCATTGACGAAATGAGCGATAACCTCTACGAGAGCGCAACAAAGCTATATGCGTGCCGCTCGTGCCCCAACATATGCCGAGCCGAAAACACCAGCCCAAACACGTACTTGAAAGTTCATTAATGACTATTTTCGATTCTATCGCCCCGGCGCTGTCCGGTGCATTGGCAGCCCGTGGTTACGAGACCCTGACGCCGGTGCAGACAGCTGTGCTTGCTCCGGAAGCGGACGGTGCGGACCTTCTCGTCTCCGCCCAGACCGGTTCCGGCAAGACCGTCGCGTTCGGCATTGCCATCGCACCGACGCTGCTCGAAGGCGAAGACCGCTTCACCTCCATCGGCGCACCCTATGCGCTGGTGATTGCCCCGACCCGCGAGCTTGCCCTGCAGGTGCGCCGCGAGCTGGAATGGCTCTACGAGAAGACCGGCGCCCGCATCGCATCCTGTGTCGGCGGCATGGACATGACCAAGGAACGCCGCGCATTGCAGGGCGGCGCCCATATCGTTGTCGGCACGCCCGGCCGTCTGCGCGACCACATCACCCGCGGCTCGCTCGACATGACCGAGCTGCGCGCCGTGGTGCTCGACGAAGCCGATGAAATGCTCGACCTCGGTTTTCGCGAAGACCTCGAATTCATCCTTGGCGAAGCGCCGAAGGAACGCCGCACGCTGATGTTCTCGGCCACGGTGCCGAAACCGATTGCCCAGCTGGCAAAACAGTTCCAGAACGATGCACTGCGCATCACCGCGACCAGCGAAAAGTCCCAGCACAGCGATATTGAATATCACATCATGCCGGTGGCACCGCGTGAGCGCGAAAATGCGATCATCAATGCGCTGCTGTTTTACGATGCCCAGAACACTATCGTGTTCGGTGCGACGCGCGAAGCGGTCAAGCATCTGACCAGCCGCCTGTCCAATCGCGGCTTTTCCGTTGTTTCGCTCTCCGGCGAACTCAGCCAGGCCGAGCGCACCAATGCGCTGCAGGCCATGCGCGACGGCCGTGCCCGCGTTTGCGTGGCCACCGACGTGGCCGCACGCGGCATCGACCTGCCCAATCTCGATCTCGTCATCCATGCCGACCTGCCGACCAACCCGGACACGCTGCTGCACCGCAGTGGCCGTACCGGCCGTGCGGGCCGCAAGGGCATCTGCGTGCTGATCGTGCCGGCCTCGCGCCGCCGTTCGACCGAACGGCTGCTGCAGATGGCAAAGCTCAGCACCACGATGGTGCCGCCGCCGGATGCCGCTGCCATCAACAAGCGCAATCATGACCGCATCCTCAACGATCCGTCGCTGACCGAAGTCATGACCGACGAGGAAGGCGAATACGTCCGCGAGCTTCTCGGCCTGCATTCCGCCGAGCAGATTGCCGCCGCCTATCTGCGCCAGCAGATGGCCGCGCGTCCTGCACCCGAGGAACTGTCAAACACACCAGCCCACGTTCTCGAGCCGATCCGCAAGGGCAGCTATGATGACCGGCCCGGCCGTGGCGACCGGGGTGACCGCCCCGAGCGCGCGCCGCGTTCGGACCGTTTCGAACAGTTCGAGAGCGGTGCCTGGTTCTCGCTCAGCGTCGGCCGCAAGCAGCGCGCCGAGCCGCGCTGGCTGCTGCCGCTGATCTGCAAGGCCGGCGACATTACCAAGACCGACGTCGGTTCGATCAAGATTCTCGAGACCGAAACCCGCTTCGAGATCACGGCGAGCAAGGCCGACGCGTTTCTTGCCCGCATCAAGCAGTACGGCACCGGCGAAAAGGGTGTGAACATCACCCGCAGCGAGGGCGCAGGATCCTCTTCCCCGCGCAGCGATTTCAAGCCGAAGAAAAGCTTTGGCGAAAAGCGCGAATGGGATGACCGCAAGCCGCCCCGCGCCCGCGATGACCACCCGCGTGACGACAAGCCGAAAGCCGACTGGGCAGCCAAGCCCGCCAAGGCCAAGCCGGAAGGCTGGACCGCGGAAAAGCCCGAAAAGGTGAAGAAGCCCAAGGAGCGCAAGCCCGGCGATCCCTCCGGCTTCGACAAGTACAAGGCCAAGAAGGCCCGCAAGGCCGCTGCCGGTCAGCCGGAATAATCAGATCTTCGGATTGAATGAACAATGAACCCGCCGCGGATGAAAATCCCGGCGGGTTTTTTTGCAGGAACATTGTGCGTGGTTCGACAGGCTCACCATGAGGGAGGCTGCATTCTGCAGAGCACTGGATACCCTCATGG
>NZ_CABSQF010000036.1:0-46601 GCF_902479695.1 uncultured Phyllobacterium sp.
GACCCGAGCTAGATCGTACATTCATCATGGTGCGTGGTTCGACAAGCTCACCATGAGGGATGGAGCAGGCTGTAGGGCGCTGTATTCTGCGACGTTTGTGGTTGACCTTGCACCGACCACTTCCCTCATGGTGAGCTTGTCGAACCACGCACAGACGGATCTGCAACTGATCATCCGGCGAGGCGGATAATTGTTGCGCCGGATTTGTTCGTTGCCAGCGCATTGGCGCGCCAGGCCTTCGGGCTCATGCCGGTGACCCGCAGAAACTCGCGGTTGAAATTGGACTTGGTCTGAAACCCGGCATCGAACATGATGCCGGTGACCGCACGATCCGTATCCGCCAGCAGGCGGCAGGCCTCCCTCACCCTGTAATCATTGACATAGTGCGAGACGCTCATCGCCTTGACCCGGTTGACGGCTATCGACACCTGCCGGGCCGGCAGGCCCATCTTGCGCGCCAGGCGGTTGAGATTGAGATCGACATCCCGGTAGAGTTCCCGCGCCTGCATCAGCCGATCGAGCGCGGCGGCTATTTCCGTGTCTTCGGCGCTGGGCAGCACCGGCGACGCGCCCTCTTCCGCGACGGATTCGTCCCGTTCCTCCGGGCGGCTTGTTCCCGCGACCGTGGCCGCGCTCCCGAGGACGAGCAGGGCGAGGACATTGCCGATGGCAACGATGCGGGCGGAATGGCTGCCGCCAGATGCTGCAAAATCCCAGCTGATGACGATGTCGGTCAGCGCGGAACTGGAAATGGCAAAGGCGGTCACCTGCAATGCCCGGTAGGCGCTGATGACACCGTCCAATCGGGATGAACCCAACGCATCCGGACCGGCAAAGGCGAGGCGGGAAAGGGCAATTCCATAGCCTGCGAACACCAAAATGATGGCCAGCGAAACCGGCGCAGGCCAGAAGGCGACGAGGCCGATCACCGCAAGCGTCGGCAACAGGTGCAGCAAGAGCCATGGACGCTGCGCCGGCGGCAGCTCACTGCGCAGGCCTTCGAAGCTCAGCCATGCCAGCGTGGCGATGATGACGGCGAGTACAGCCTGGACCGGCAGGACCTCCAGCACATCGTAGCCCCAGCGCACCCCGATCACCACCGATTGCAGCGCATAGACCGACACCAAGGCGAGAAAGAACGGATTCCTGTCAGTGCCGTCGCTTCGCCGGATCATCTGGACGAGAAGAACGACAAGCAGGACGGCAACGACAAAAGGCAATGGAACAAACAGCATGGAACCTGCGACCGGGACGAGTGGACGAGGCCCACTATGTCCTGAAACACGATCGCGGACGACCTGAATTGTGATCAAGGTCGAATTTCAGCGGAAAGCGCCCTCCTCTGGTTGCCATGCCAACCCACAGGAGCCCATCATGCTGAGCCTTATCACCGCCCTTCTGCTTCTCTTCGGAACTGCAACCCCCAGCGCCGCCGACCAGGTCAAGCCGCCGCTCGATATCGGTGCGGTCAACAGCGTCGCCATAACGGGGGAAGCCAGCCGCATCGTGTTCACCGCAGGCGATGGCGCGCCCTATCAGGCCCGCATCACCGCCACGCGGTCCGGCTGGTTCTCCGGCTGGTATTCGAGCTGGTTCGCCGATCAATGCGCCACCCGCACCACCATGGAGGTCAGGGAACGGATGCTGCGCATCCACGTGGTCAATGCGCCGCTGCTCAGCCTTTCCGACTGCGAGGTGCTGATCCGCGCCAGCCTGCCTGCCGACAGCGATGTCAGCATCGAACAGGCGGCACTGCAGGCCCGGCTGACCGGTGACTACGGCGCCGTGCGCATCAAAGGCCATGCGGCGGATTTTGCGCTGGATGGGCACGCGGCGAGCCTCGACATTTCAGGTGACGCCGTGCGCAGCGACCTGCGCTTTGCCCGCGTCAGCAACAACGAGATCATCCGGCTCGATTCCCGCGCGCTCGACGCCTCGTTCACCTTCGGCAAGGACGTTCCCATCAGCTACGCCGTGGATGCCAAGGCATCCCTCGTCGACAGCAAGCGTGACAGCACACCCGGTGCCAAACCCGCGATCAGCATCAAAAGCGACTATGCCCGCGTGACGATCCGCTAGAGCGCGTCCCTTTATCATCCTTATATCAAGCAACAAGGAACATTATCATGAAATTCTCGACTGTATTTTGTGCTGCCGCTGTTTCGACACTGGCAATGCTGTCAATGGCCAACGCCGACGTGAATGTCGGCGTGCAACAAATCCTTGCGCCTTCGAAAGAACGCGGAGCCAATCTCGATGTGACGGTTTGGTATCCGGCACAGGGCGGCGGTGAACAGACTCTTCTTGGCGACAACCGGTTTTTCGCGGGAACGACAGCTTCGCGCAATGCACCAATTATCAATGGCAAGCATCCGGTCATCCTGCTTTCACACGGTACTGGCGGATATGCGCCTGCCTTGGGCTGGATCGCGGTGCCATTGGCCAAGGCTGGTTACATCGTTGCGGCTCCCAATCATCCAGGCAGTACCGGTGAAGATTTATCAGCGGCGGAAACTTTCAAGATGTGGCTCAGGCCTGCGGATTTAACCGCCACTCTGGACGCCATTGAGAATGTATCTTCCTTGAAAGACGACATCGATACCAATAGAGTCGGTGCTATCGGCTTTTCCTTGGGAGGCTCCACTGTTTTTGCAGTTGCAGGCGGCCGGATGAACCCTCAACTGCTGGCCTCCTATTGTGATACGAGTTCGCGCAATCCCTATATGTGCGGGTGGGTCAAGCAAAGCGGCGTTGATCTTCACGCGATGAATTTAGAGCTTGCAGGACGCAACAACATAGATGCGCGCGTTCATGCGATTGTCGCGGTCGATCCCGGACCTTCTGACGTTTTCACACGCGAAAGCATCGCCAACATCTCAATCCCCGTTGATATTATCAGTCTCGGGCGACCTGAAGACAGTCTTCCGACTTTGGACGCTTCTGAGATTGCCGGAACCATCAAGGGTGCACGCCACGACAGAATAGAACGGGCAGTACATGAAAGCATGGTTGCCGAATGCAAGACTGGCGCATCGGAAGCGCTCAAGCGCGAGAAATTACCGCCCCTGTGCGACGATGGAGATGGGAACTCCCGCAGCGCCATTCATGCGCAGCTGATCGATATGATCACAGAGGCGTTCGACCGGACGCTCAAAGCGCAATAGATGCGCTGCCACACAGAGCTTATGCAGCTCCCTCGGACGGTGCAGACTCTGAAACGGCAGCGGCGGCGGCATCCGCCGCCTCGTGCCGCTTCCATGCGCGGGCGCTGAACGGCAGGCTCAGGAAGAAGCCGACGGTCGTCAGCGTCAGCGTCTGCCACGTATAGCTCATCAGGAATGCCACATAGACCACGATGAACAGGAAGCTCGGCATCACCCAGTCGGAGCGGAGTTTTGTTCCGGCTGCCTTGCCGCTGAACACCGGCAAGCGGCTGATCATCAGGATCGCCACGCAGACGGTATAGGCGGCGCCGGCAAAGGCCAGTGGCCGCGTCGGCGCGAGGCCGAGAAAACCGAGATAGACCGGCAGCATCACCAGCATCGCCCCCGCCGGGGCGGGAACGCCGGTGAAAAAATTGCCCTGCCATGCCGGTTTGCCGATCACATCAAGCATCACGTTGAAGCGGGCCAGGCGCAGGCAGCAGGCAATGCAGTAGAGCAGCGCGGCGATCCAGCCGAAGGAGCGGGCCTGATCCAGCATGTAGGCATAGAGCACCAGCGCGGGCGCCACGCCGAAATTGACGATATCGGCAAGCGAATCCATCTGCGCGCCGAATTTTGTCGACCCCTTCATCATGCGGGCGATGCGCCCGTCAATGCCATCGAGGAACGCGGCGAGAAGGACCATCGATACCGCCAGCTCGAAGCGATTCTCGAAGGCCAGCCGGATACCGGTCAAACCGGCGCAGATGGCCAGAACCGTAATGACATTCGGCACGAGATAGCGCATGGGGATGCGCGAACCCGTGGGTTCCTGCACCTGCGGCTTTTCATCGAACAGCGGATCGGTCTCGGGTTCGTTCATGCCGCGCGCCTCAGCTGATACGGACCAGCGGGGCGCTGGGCTCGCCGCCGAATTCCGCCAGCACGCTCTCGCCGCCAACGGCCGTCTGGCCGACGGCAACGCGCGGTGCAAAACCGTCCGGCAGGTAGACGTCCACGCGCGAGCCGAAACGGATCAGGCCAAAGCGTTCGCCGATGGAAATGGAATTGTTTTCATCGACCCAGCAGACAATGCGGCGTGCCACGAGACCGGCAATCTGCACCACGGCAACCTGGCCATTGGGGCTGTCGATCACCAGGCCGTTGCGCTCGTTCTCGGCGCTTGCCTTGTCGAGTTCCGCATTGAGGAACTTGCCCGGCTTGTGAACAATGGTGGTGATGCGGCCACGCACCGGGGCGCGGTTGATATGGCAGGAAAACACGTTCATGAACACGGAAATGCGGGTCATCTCGCGGTCGCCGAGGTTGAGCTCGCGCGGCGGCACGGCGGGCCCGACGGCCGATACGATGCCATCGGCCGGGCTGATCACCAGCCGGTCGTCGGTCGGGGTGACGCGCTGCGGATCGCGATAGAAATAGATGCACCAGGCGGTGAGGATGAGGCCGATCCAGAACAGCGGTTCCCAGAAATAACCGAGAACCACCGTCACGCCGGCAAAACCGGCGATGAACGGATAACCTTCCCGATGGATGGGGACCAGAGTGTTGCGGATGGAATCGACAAGGCTCATTGCTTTGTTCCTGACAGCGCCGGGTGTTCGCCGGGCAGCATACACGCCGCGCCGGAATTTCGCGTTACTTATCGGAGATTGGCAGCGGGGGCAAACCTTTCAACCCGGCTTGCACCGGTCATCAGCAGAATTCTTCAGTGGCGGACTTTTGCTGGCTGCGACTTTTCACGGCTCGACGGCGACGTCGAGCGCCGGCTTGCCCCGGACAACCACACCCAGATCGTCTTCCTCGCGCACCTTGCGCAGGCGTTCTTCGGCCTCGGTTGCCTCGCGCTGGCGGTTCCACATGGAGGCATAGAGGCCGTTTTCGGCCAGAAGCGCCGCGTGCCTGCCGCGTTCGGCAATCACGCCATCCTTGAGCACGATGATCTCGTCGGCACCGATGATCGTCGACAGGCGGTGGGCGATCACCAGCGTGGTGCGGTCGCGGCTGACCAGATCGAGCGAAGCCTGGATTTCATGTTCGGTCGCGCTGTCGAGCGCCGAGGTGGCCTCGTCGAGGATCAGGATCGGCGGCGCCTTCAAAATGGTGCGGGCAATGGCAACGCGCTGCTTTTCACCGCCGGAGAGTTTCAGGCCGCGCTCGCCGACCATGGCATTGTAGCCTTCCGGCAGGCTCTGGATGAAACTGCCGATCTGGGCAAGCTCGGCCGCGTTGCGCACTTCCTCTTCCGTTGCCGTGATGCGACCATAGCGGACGTTGTAGGCGATGGTATCGTTGAACAGCACCGTATCCTGCGGCACCATGCCGATCACCGCGCGCAGGCTTTCCTGCGTCACGTCGCGGATATCCTGGCCGTCAATGCTGATCGAACCGCCCTGGATATCGTAGAAGCGGTAAAGCAGGCGCGACAGGGTGGATTTGCCGGCACCCGACGGACCGACAATGGCGACAGTCTTGCCGGCGGGAACTTCGAAGCTCACCCCCTTGAGGATCGGGCGCTTGGGATCGTAGGCGAACTTCACATTGTCAAAGCGCACGGCGCCGCGCTCGATCACCAGCGGCCTGGCATCGGGCTTGTCGGTCACCTCCTGCTCGACATCGAGAAGGTCGAACATCTGTTCGATATCGGTCAGGCCCTGCCGCACTTCGCGGTAGATGAAGCCGATGAAATTGAGCGGAATGGAAAGCTGCATGAGCATGGCATTGATGAAGACGAAATCGCCGAGGGTCTGCGTGCCGGCCAGCACCTCCCTGCCCGACATGATCATCATGACCGCCATGCCGATGCCGAAAATCACCGACTGGCCGAAATTCAGCCAGCCGAGCGACGTCCAGATGCGGGTCGCGGAAATCTCGTAGCGCGCCATGGCCGCATCGAAGCGGCTGGCCTCCATCTGTTCATTGCCGAAATATTTGACCGTCTCGAAGTTCAGGAGCGAGTCGATGGCCTTGGTGTTGGCGTCCGTGTCGGAATCGTTCATGTCGCGGCGGATGCTGATCCGCCAGTCGCTGGCACGGATGGTGAACCAGGTGTAGAGCCAGACCGTCGCCACGACCACGGCGAGATAGGACAGGCCATAGGCAAACGCGAAAATCACGGCGGTCAGCAGGAATTCGATGATCGTCGGCGCGGTGTTGAGGATGGTGAAGCGGACGATGGTTTCAATGCCCTTGGTGCCGCGCTCGATGATGCGCGACAAACCGCCGGTGCGCCGCTCGACATGGAAGCGCAGGGACAGGTTGTGCATGTGCACGAATGTCCGGTAGGCAAGCTTGCGCACGGCATATTGCCCGACACTGGCAAACAGCGCATCGCGCAGCTGGTTCAACCCCGCCTGAATGATGCGCGCGGCATTGTAGGCGGCCACCAGCATCAGCGGGCCGACGAGAATGAGCGGCAAGAGATCGGACGGCACGAACTTGCCGTTCAAGGCATTGGTTGCCCATTTGAAGAAATAGGGCACCAGAATGAGGATGACCTTGGAAATCAGCAGGTAGAACGAGGCCCAGACGACCCGCATCTTCAGGTCGGGACGTTCATCCGGCCACATATAGGTCCAAAGATTGCGGATGGTCTGCAGCGTTTTGCCAGACTCGGCGGAGACAGTTTTTTCAGCCACGGCTATTCCTTGATGGCCGCAGCGGCTACCCGCGCTGCCGGCACAATGGTATCGGGTGGACAGCAGAGATTGGCCATATCGCCGACAAGGGCGGCGACATCGGCAAAGGCGTCCGGATTGATGCTGTAATGGGAACTCTGGCCGGACTGGCGGTAATTCACCAGACCGGCATCGACCAGTATTTTCAGATGCTGCGATACGGTCGACTGCGCCAGATCAAGCGTTGCGACAATATCCTTGCAGCAGGAGGCGTTCAGCCCGGCCAGCTGCCGGACAATGCGCAGGCGCGCGGGATGGGCGAGCGCGGTGAGAATCCGCGCCGTTTCCGCATCTGACATCGCCTGTTGAAATCGGTTGCTGCATTTCATCGTTCATCGGCGATAAACGATATAATTTTCCAATGCAAGGGTTAAAGCGGGTCATCCATGCCATGCGGGTGCGGTTTTGGAGCATATCCAACGCTCAAGCATCAGAAAAAGCCGTCGAGAAACGCCGCCGTCCGATCCGAGATTCCGACGATCTTGTCAGTTGCCTGGCGGTAGAACTTGAAGTTGAGTTCCGTACCGGGCTCACCATCCTTCCAGTCGGTCAGATGCTTGAGTTCCCGCCTGCCGAGCGGACGCGTGGCACGGGCATTGCGCCGGATCACAACGCTGACACGCGGCGTTTGCCTGATGACGCCGCTCTTCCTGGCGACGGCTTCGGCTGAGATGACGACACCGCGCCCGACAAGCCCCTGCCCGCCCTCGTTCTCGCTGGCGAAGAGAAAGACCGTGTCACCGGCGGCGATATGCTTGCCGCCATACATGGTCTTCTTCGCGTTGAATGCGAACATTTCCGCCTGCGGATCGCGAATCTCGGCTTTGATCGCGAATGCCACCCGTCCGTCCTCCGCTATTGCGGCGCCGGCTTGTCCTTTTCCGGCAGTGAAAAGACCTGTCCGGGGAAAATCCTGTTCGGGTTCTGGATCTGCTCCTTGTTGGCCAGATAGATCGTCGTATAGCGCACACCCGCACCGTAGGTCCGGCGCGAAATCGTCCACAGATTGTCGCCGCGCCGGATGATGACCGAACCATCGACATTGCGAAGCGGCTTGGCCGTATCGGCGCCCGACGCCTGTTCACTGCCGGCAGCCGGGGCTGCTTCGGTCGAAGCCTGCGCCGTTGCCGCCGGTGCGGGCGTTGCGGATGGTGCGACGGCCGACACGCGCTGGCCTGCCTCGCGCTTGAACGGCACGGCGGCGCGGGCAATGACGGTCACGCCGTCCTTTTCCACCATGTCCGCACGGATGATATAGTCGCCCACGGGCAGGTCGCGGGTTGTCTGCACGAGAAAGTGGCCATCGGCGCCCGTCTTGGTCGAGCCGATGAGGTTGTCGTTGGCATAGACCTTGACCGTGTAACCGGCATCGGCAATGCCGGCGATGAACAGTTTGCTGCCTTCGATCTCCACCGCTTCGACAACGATGCGGGCCTTGGCGGCGGGCTGCTTGGCAGGCTTGTCGCCGGTGGGCGCCGCTGCTGCGGCCGGCTGGTTGGAAGCCGCCTGACCTGCCGGAGCTTCCGGTACGGTGATCAGCCGGCTCGGCTGGCCGGATTGTTCGACAAGCGCCAGGACCTGCCCCGATTTGGTTTCGGGGATGGAGACGATGGCGGTTTCCAGCGATGTCATGGCGCTGCCATCGGGTGCCGTCGAGCGCAGGACCAGCTGGTAATCGCCGGGCTTCAGGGGATCATCGAGGACGATGACGAAGTCGCCATTGGGCGAAGCCTTGGTGGTTCCAAGAATATCGCCGCGGGCCAGAAGGTCCACCTTGGCATTGTTGGCAGCCTTGCCCGCCAGAACGATCGTCCCCTTGGGGTCAACGCGCAGCACATCGAAGGTTGGAGCACCCGGCTTGCCCTCGGCTGCTTCAACCTGCGGCGTCGTCGTGCCTGCGGCTGGCGCGGCAGCCGGTGCCGTCGTGTCGGTCGAAGGTGCAGCTTGCGGCTGTTCGGCCGGTTTTGCGGCGGGCGTTTGCGCGGCTGGCGCAGGTGCGTTTCCGCTCGCCGTTACGGCCGGCGTATTGGAAGTCGGCTTACCCGGAACAAACCCCAGATAGGCAGCAGCCAGCCCCACGGCGACAACAACGCCAAACCCCAATAGTGCAAACTTGTTCTTGACCATCGATCCCCAACCCTTTTGTTCTTTTTGCTCTAGTGGTCCGATTCTGACATTTGCCCCCCATTGATACAAGCCAAATAAGCAAATGTCAGAATCAAAGGACCACTAGCAAGTCTATGATTCTAGTGGAACTTTGAATTTGACATTCGCATGTTGCAGATGATGTCAAACGGAATGCGAATGTCAAATTCGTTCCACTAGCGCCTTTTGTGCTCTGCCACAAGAAAACCGTTTAGATTCAGCCTCATTCTTTGTGATTATTCTACCAGATTCGCAATTCGAGGCTTTTGTCGCATCCGCAGCGGCTTGACGTTTCACCGCACAGAAGGCACCACTTTTCAAATGAGCAAGATTCAATCCATCTGCGTTTACTGCGGCTCGTCTCCGGGCCGCGATCCGATTTACAAACAGAGCGGCAGGATGCTGGGCAAATCCATTGCCGAAAACGGGCTTGAGCTGGTGTACGGCGGCGGCACGAAGGGCATCATGGGCGCCGTTGCCGATGGTGTCATGTCGGCGGGCGGCAAGGTCACCGGCATCATTCCGAAGTTCCTGATGAACAAGGAAGCCACCGAGCATGCGCTCGGCCAGCTATCGGAACTGGTCGTCACCGAGGACATGCACGAGCGCAAGCACAAGATGTTCGAGCGCTCCGACGCCTTCGTCACCCTGCCCGGCGGCATCGGCACGGTGGAGGAGATCGTCGAGATCATGACCTGGGCGCAGCTCGGGCGCCACCGCAAGCCGATGGTGTTCGCCAACATCAACGGGTTCTGGAATCCGATGCTTGCCCTCATCGATCACATGAAGGCGGAAGGCTTCGTGCATACGTCACATTTGGTCAATCCGCTTGTGGTAGAACGCCCGGAAGATATCGTTCCGGCGATCCTCAAAGCAGCAGCAAGAGGCGACCGGGACGGCGACGAAGCGATCATCGAACGGCTGTAGAAGCGAAGGAGCGGGGATTTCATGGTTCAAACGCTGAGCTTAGATCCCGCCCCCGACGCCAAGCTTTTCCCCCAGGACGACTTCGTCATATCCTACCGGTTCGGCAGCGATGGCGCCTTGCTGTCCGAACCCGCCGCCGTATCGGACAAGGCATGGACCTGGAAGAGTTATGCGCTGGCCGATGCGCGCGCCCGGCGCAGCCTAGCAGCGGACAAGAGCCTGCCGGACAGCGTGCGCGAAGCCTTTCTCTCCTCCGGCGATCAATGCCAGATCAGCTTCGAAGACGGCTGGCTGTTCGGTGAACTGCCGGATCTGCAGCACGAGCACTACGGCGATCCGCGCGAGCTCGGTTATTTCCGCTTTGCCTTCGACAGGAACCTGTTCATCAGCGGCCGCCGGCACCCGCTGCAATCGGTGGATGACGTGCGCCAGTCCATCAATCGCGGCAAGATCAGGCCGGCCGCGCCGATCGCACTGTTCAACGCGATATTCCGGCGCTTTCTCGACCTGCTCAAGGCCGAGATCAACCGGCTTTCGGAAACGCTTGATTCCATCGAGGACCACATCGTCAGCGAAAAATGGCAGGGTGAGCGCGAACGGCTGGTGCCTGTGCGCCGCCAGATCGTGGTGTTTCACCGCTATCTCACGGCTGCGACCAGCCTGTTCCGCCATATCGACCATGCGGACCGGCGCGCCCTGCCGGAAGATCTGGACGATCTGATCGAAGGCCTGTCGATCCGCGCGGCAACGCTGCATGCGGAAGGCGAACAGCTGCAGCAGCGCGCAAGGCTGCTGCAGGACGAACTGCTGGCCAAGATGACCGATCAGTCCAACCGTTTTCTCTACGTGCTCTCTGTCATGACCGCCGTGCTGTTGCCGAGCAACGTCATCACCGGGCTGTTCGGCATGAACACGCCGGGCCTGCCCTTCGCCAACAGCGCGCATGGCTTCTGGGTGGTGGCGCTGCTCGCCGTGATCATTTCAGCCATGGTCTACCTGGTCGTCCGCAGGATCGGCGGATCAGGGCGTTAGAGCCTTCGCCTTGCGCGATTCATGCAGCATCGACCAGGTGTAGATCGCCAGCGCCGCCCAGATCAGCGCGAAGGCAATGAACTGGCTGTTGGAGAACGGCTCCTTGAACACGAAGATGGCGCACAGGAACACGATGGTCGGCGCGAGATACTGCATCAGGCCGATGGTGGTGTAGCGCAGGAGTTTTGCGCCAAAAGCGTAGAGAATAAGCGGAATGGCCGTGGCCGGACCGGCAAACAGGAGAAGGCCGATATCATGGCTGCCGCCATTGACGAAATGGCTCGTGCCCTGCGCCACGGTCCAGGCAATGAAGCCAAGCGAGGGAATGGACAGGATCAGCACTTCCAGCATGAAGCCTTGGGTCGGGCCGATGGGCAACGTTTTGCGGAAGAAGCCGTAGAAACCGAAGCTGAAGGCGAGAACCAGCGAAATCCACGGCAGGCCGCCGGATGAAATGGTCAGGAGCACAACCGCGCAGGCCGCAAGGCCGACCGCCACCATCTGCGGGCGCGTCAGCTTTTCCGACAGGAAAATACTGCCGAGCACCACGTTCACCAGCGGATTGATGTAATAGCCGAGCGCCGTGTCGATGGCGTGCCCGGCACCGATGGCCCAGACATAGGTGCCCCAGTTGATGGTGATCAGCGTCGCCGTCAAGGTGGCCATGGCCAGCATGCGCGGCGTTGTCAGCGCGGTTCTCAGATCGTCGAAACGGCCCAGCCACCACAGCACGGCACCGGCAATGGGAACCGACCAGACGATGCGGTGCGCCACCACTTCCAGCGCCGGCATGTAAGCCACGGCTTTCAGATAGAACGGCAGGATGCCCCACAGCAGATAGGCGGAAAGCGCAAAGATAAAGCCTTTCCTGCCGTCGGACATTCCCGGCCCTGCTTCAGCTGCGATTGCTCCAGCCCCAAGGCCGCTTTGATTGATCTGTTCACTCATGCGGCGATGCTCTACGACCACCGGCCGGAAACGTCTATCGAATTCGGCTGATCATCCCATCAACGCCCTTGATGATTTGGAATCAATTTCATCCAAAAATCGAAAAAACCGGCTCACTCGGCAGCAATTTTGCCCGCGAGATCGCGATTTTTCATCAATTTATAGACGATTGAGTCCATCAGCGCCTGAAACGAGGCATCGATGATATTGTCGGAAACGCCCACCGTCCACCAGCGCACATTGCTGGAATCCGTCGATTCGACCAGAACCCGGGTGATGGCTTCCGTGCCGCCATTGAGGATACGCACCTTGAAATCCGCCAGCACCAGATCGTCGATCTCGTGCTGGTAGCGCCCCATGTCCTTGCGCAAGGCCAGATCGAGCGCATTGACCGGGCCATGTCCTTCCGCCACGGACATGCGCTGCTCGCCATCAACCTCGACGCGGACCACGGCTTCGGAGACGGTCTTGATATTGCCATTGGCATCGAAGCGGCGTTCGACCATGCAGCGGAAGGATTCGACCTTGAAGAATTCCGGCACCGTACCGAGCGTGCGGCGGGCTAGCAGCTCGAAACTGGCATCGGCGCCCTCATAGGCATAACCCTCAGCCTCGTGCTCCTTGACCAGCGCGATCAGCGTATCGAGGCGCGGATCGTTTTTTGCAACGGGAATGCCGCGCCGCTCCAGCTCATTGATAAAGTTGGATTTTCCACCCTGATCGGACACCATGACCTTGCGGCGGTTACCGACAGTCTCCGGCGGTATGTGTTCGTAGGTCGCGGGTTCCTTGATCAGCGCGGAGGCGTGAATGCCCGCCTTGGTGGCGAAAGCCGAAGCGCCGACAAAGGCGCCCTGCGCATTGGGCGCGCGGTTGAGCAGTTCATCGAAACTGCGCGACAGGCGCGACAGGCCCTTGAGCTTTTCGGCGCTGATGCCGGTTTCGAAGCGGTCCGACCAGGCGGGCTTGAGCGCCAGCGTCGGGATGATCGTGATCAGATTGGCATTACCGCAGCGCTCGCCGATGCCGTTGAGCGTGCCCTGGATATGCCGCACGCCCGCATCGACGGCCGCGAGCGAATTGGCAACCGCCTGCTCCGTGTCGTTGTGGGCATGAATGCCGAGGTGGTCGCCGGGTATGGCTTTGGTGACGGCGCGGACGATCGCGCCAACTTCATTCGGCTGCGTGCCGCCATTGGTATCGCACAGCACCACCCAGCGCGCCCCGGCCTCATAGGCGGTTTTGGCGCAGGCCATGGCATAGTCCGGATTGGCCTTGTAGCCGTCGAAGAAATGCTCGCAATCGACGATGGCTTCCTTGCCCGCCGCGACCGCCGCCCGAACGGAGGCATCGATGGATTCGAGGTTCTCCTCGTTGGTGCAGCCGAGCGCAACGCGGACATGGTAGTCCCAGCTCTTGCCGACAAAACAGACGACATCGGCCGAAGAGCGGATCAGCGCCGCCAGCCCCGGATCGTTGGACACCGAAACACCGGCGCGCTTGGTCATGCCAAAAGCGGCAAACTTTGCCCGCTTGGTTCGCTTTTCCGCAAAGAAGGCCGTGTCGGTCGGATTGGCGCCGGGATAGCCGCCCTCGACATAGTCAAGGCCGAACTCATCGAGCATATCGGCAATGACCTTCTTGTCCTCGACCGAAAAATCGATGCCCGGCGTCTGCTGCCCGTCGCGCAACGTCGTGTCGAAGAGATAAACGCGTTCTTTTGTCACTTGCCCGCCTCCCCCAGCGGCCCCAGCGGCCATGCATCCGTATCATGATCGGGATGCTGGTTGGAAACCATTGTTTTCAGGAATTCGATCGATTCCGGATCGCCATCGGACCTGTGGCCCGGCAACAGGCTGAGATCATCGACATAGGGCAGCTTGTCTTCGATGCCCCATTGCACGAGCGGCGCCAGCTCTTCCGGATGATCGAAGGCGCCGATGGCCAGCGCGACGCCGTCGGGCGCCTCGTAGGTCAGGGGCGTGCCGCAAGCGGCGCAGAAGCCGCGCTGGACGTGATTGGACGAGCGGAAGCGTTTTGGCGCGCCGCGCGTCCACTCCAGGTGCGCCGTCCTGGTGGAAACCAGCGGCGCATAGAAATTGCCGAAAGCCTTCTGGCACATGCGGCAATGACAGATGGAGGTATCGGTCAGCGCACCTTCAACGCGGAACCGCACCGCGCCGCACTGACAGCCGCCGCTATAGACGGGCCTGTTATCAAGACTCATGGCTGTGGCTCCCCTTCAGCGCAACACGGACAATGTGCTGACACACGCCCTCGATATCCCGCAAGACATCGTCATTCCAGAAACGCAGGACGACCCAGCCATCGGCTTCCAGCCGGTGGGTTCTGCCCAGATCATAGATCAAATGATCATCTTCAGCATGCTGCGCGCCATCAAGCTCAACAATCACACGATGTGAAGGACAAGCAAAATCAACGATGTAACCGGCAACGGGCATCTGCCTTTTAAAGCTTAGCCCCATCAACCGGTGCGCACGAACCGCATTCCAGAGCTTCAGTTCCGCATCCGTCAATGCCCGGCGCATTGCCTTGGCATTGCTCCGAATTTTGCGGGGAACAGGTGTATGTGACGGCATGGTACTCACCCCCCTCTGTCCTGCCGGACATCTCCCCCACAAGGGGGGAGATCACATCGACATCGGTGTTTACCCACAATGTTCAAACTCTCAGATTGTACGACGGCAGCCATGAAAGCTGATCTCCCCCCTTGTGGGGGAGATGTCCGGCAGGACAGAGGGGGGTGAAACAGCGCCAATGTCACCGTTTCACCTCCCAGGTTGTCACGCGCTCGCCGGTCTGCGGGTCCTTGCCGTCCTTCAGCTGAATGCCCTTTTCCAACAGCTCATTGCGGATGCGGTCTGCCTCGGCAAAGCTTTTCGCCGCAAGCAGAGACAACCGCTCGTTGATCCTGGCATCGAGCTCCGCCTTGAAGGCGTCGGACAGGTTGGCCGCCGTTTGTCCCGCCACATCCACACCCAGCAGGGCAAATGCCGCGTGGTAATCCGCCGGGCTGACCGAGCCGGATTTGCGGATCGATGCCAGCCAGTTGATCAGGCTTGGCGTTGCCAGATCGTCCGACAGGATGGTGATCGCATCATCCGGGATCGTGCCAACCGGTGCATCCCCGACATATTCGCGCGCCTTGAGCAGGATGTTCTCCGCTTCCTCGAGCCGTTTGACGGTGAAATCGATCGGCTCGCGGTAATTGGTCATCAGCATGGCCAGACGCAGCACCGCGCCCGGCCACTTGCGCTCACCAAAGACTGTCGTTTGCAGCAGCTCGTTGATGGTGAAGAAGTTGCCGGCACTCTTGGCCATTTTCTGGCCTTCGACCTGCAGGAAACCGTTGTGCATCCAGATATTGGCCATGCGCTCGGTCCCCAGCGCGCAGCACGACTGGGCGATCTCATTCTCATGGTGCGGGAACACCAGATCGATGCCGCCGGCATGGATATCGAAAATGTTCTTCATCGGATCGTCGCAGGCAAGCCCGCCGCCGAAGGGCTCGAGCAGCTTGGCCATCGCCATGGCGGAGCACTCGATGTGCCAGCCGGGGCGGCCAAGCCCTTCGATGCCCGCCGGCGACGGCCAGCCGGGTTCATCCGCCTTGGACGGCTTCCACAGGACAAAGTCCATCTCGTCGCGCTTGTACGACGCCACGTCAACGCGGGCGCCGGCAAGCATGTCATCGGCCGAACGGCGGGCGAGCAGCCCGTAGCGCGGGCCCTTGCGGGCATTCATCGCCGAAGGGGAAAACAGCACATGGCCGTCGGCGACGTAGGCGACGCCCCGCTCGACCAGACGGTCGATCATTGCCACCATCTCCCGGATATAATCCGTGGCGCGCGGCTGGTCGGAGGGCTCGAGATTGCCCAGCGCCTTCACATCGGCCTGAAACTGCGCATTGGTCTTGTCGGTGACAATCCGGATCGCCTCGTTGAGCGGCAGGCCGGGATAATCGCGCGCCGCACGGGCGTTGATCTTGTCATCCACGTCGGTGATGTTGCGCACATAGGTCACCTGCGCCTCGCCATGCAGATGGCGCAGCAGCCGGAACAGGACGTCAAAGACGATCACCGGGCGGGCATTGCCGATATGGGCATAGTCGTAGACGGTCGGACCGCAGACATACATGCGCACGTTTTTCGGATCGATCGGCACGAAGTCTTCCTTCGTGCGGGTGAGCGTGTTGTAGAGGCTCAGGGTCTGCGGCATGTCTTTGATCTCAAATTCGGGTTGCAACTGTAAAAACGCATATCACGGCGCTGGTCTGGCGACCGGTGCGTTTCACATCTTTGGAGCGAATTTTGAGACGAAAACGGCCGGGGCCAGCGAAGCGCTAGCTGATAATAATCCGACAGGTAATAATCGTTACGGACGACGTTTTCATGATTGCATTTATGATTGAGCCGGGGCGCAAGGTCAAGCGCAACTTGCCAGCGGCCGGGTGTGGCAAATTTATCGGGTTTGAACTGGTTAATTCAAATTAACCGGAAAGCCCAAAATCCTCCCGGAATGTGCCTTTTTTCCGGCGGAATTGACCGGGATTCCTGCACCCCAGACAGAGGGGAATTGTCCCCGCGACACAGGACCGGACACATGACCAACACTTCCGTAGCGGCCAAAGCCCGCGACACCGTTTTCGCCGATCATCTGGCCGCACAATACCGTGCGATTGGCCCGGCCGCCGTTCAGGCCGCCGTTTTGACCAAGCCGCGCCAGCGGCCGCTGCTGACCGTTTCAACCGTGCAGGAAACGGACTAACAGACTGAGGGCGATCCCGGCCATGATAAGGCCGATGAGGACGTCCAGGACACGCCATGCGGCCGGCTTGGCAAAAACCGGCTGCAGCAGTCTCGCGCCATAGCCGAGACCGAAGAACCAGACGAAAGAGGCGACCGCAGCTCCGGCGCCATAGGCCGCGCGGTTGGCGCCTTCAAAACGCGCCGACAGGCCGCCCAGCAGAACCACCGTATCCAGATAGACATGCGGATTGAGGAAGGTCAGCGCCAGAACCGTGGCAATGGCCGCCTGCAGCGAGCCCCCGCCCGAGCGCGCCGCCTGCATGGCCTCCGGCTTGAGCGCCCGGCGAAACGCCACCGATGCATACCAGAACAGGAACGCCGCGCCGCCAAGCGTGACCATAGAAATCAGCTTGGGGGACTGGGCAATCAGCGTGCCGAGACCGGCAACACCGGCGGTGATCAGCAGCGCATCGGACAGCGCACAGATCAGGGACAGGATGAAAACATGCTCCTGCAAAAGCCCCTGGCGCAGAATGAAGGCATTCTGCGCGCCGATGGCGATGATCAACGAGGCACCAAGAAGGAAACCGGACAAAGCGGCGGAAAACATGGGAAAATCCTGAAATCTGAATGGGAGGCTTGGATGGACGGTCAGAACAGCTTCATCTGATCGTCGGACTCGGGCGGCTTCTGCCGCAGCGGTTTTTTGACCTCAAAAGCCCCTTCGACCACCCGTTCCTGAATGTCCGGGCCCATATTGGCAACCTTGTTGACCTTGTCGGACACCGGTATCGCCTCGAAAAAGTCCGGCTGGGCCGGTTTCAGCAGATCGGCGACATGGCGCGGCTCCTGGGTCTTGCAGTCGAGCCAGCGGCTGAAATCCTTGGGATCGATGACGACGGGCATGCGGTCATGGATGGGGCGCAGCGTTTCATTGGCGCTGGTGGTCAGGATCGCGCCCGTGTCCATTTCCGAGCCTTCCGCATTGGCCCATGGCTCGTACAGGCCGGCAAAGGCGATGACGCCGCCGTGTTTCGGCCTGATCCAGAAGGCCTGCGACTTGTTCTTGCCGTCGCGGCGCCATTCGTAAAACCCTGAAGCGGGAATGAGCGCACGGCGATGCCGCATGGCTGTTTTGAACGATGCCTTGTCGATGGCGGTTTCCGAACGGGCATTGATCATCAGCGGATAATCGGCGGTGTCCTTGACCCAGCCGGGAATGAACCCCCAGCGCACCAGCAGCGCGCGCCTGTCGGGACGGTTGCTGCCGGGCGGCGGCGTTTCGCCCGAGACGATCATCAGCACCGGCTGTGTCGGCGCGATATTGTAGCGGGCCGGAAAGGCCTCGACATCTATCAGCCCCATCAGGGCTTCGATCTCTTCCGGGGTTCCGAGGAGGGCAAAACGTCCGCACATGCAATGAGAGCCTATTTGAATTGGAGTGGCGATCATCCGGTTTTTCGATGCCGGGTCAAGGTGGAGTTTGCGGGATGTTGCACGATGCTCTTGTCAAAGCCCCAGCCGCGACATAACCCTGACATATGGCACAGATTCCGCTTTCCCCCGATGTTGACGGCGTTTCAGCCGTCTGTATCCGCAACGAGGCTTTCCTCCTGGTGGAGCGTGGGCGCGAACCCGCCAAGGGCTGGCTGGCCTTCCCCGGCGGGCGGCGCGAAGAGGGAGAAGCGCCCGATAGCGCCGCCATCCGCGAACTGTTCGAAGAAACCGGCATCCGCGCGACGGAGGTGTCCTATCTCGACACGGTTGTCTTCGATTATTCGACCCCGGAATTTCCCGCCCCCCGGCCCTATCGCCTCGCGGTTTTCCTGGCGCATGATCCCCGGGGCGAGGCCATTGCCGCCGACGACGCGGCGGCGGTCCACTGGCTGAAAGTCGAGGAAATGGCCAGCTTCGATGTCACCGCCAGCGTGCTCGACATGGCCCACGCTCTGGCGCGAACCTTCAAAAGTTGAGGGTATTGCCGCATTGCGCCTTGAAGACGCCTTGCTTTCCGGCCACAACCGTCTGCAGGGGATTCCACCGCCACAGGGTCAAGACGTGCGCCGCAGAGCATTGATATCAGCATTTCTGTTGGCGATCGTCAGCGCGGGTCCCGCCCACGCGGTGGACCCGTTATATGAAACAAAGCTGATCCGGCTGGCGGAAATTCTCGGCTCCATTCATTCGCTGCGCAACATCTGCGGCGAAAAAAGCAGCCAGTGGCGCGACCGGATGGATTCGCTGCTGGCGGCGGAGAATCCGGACCCTGCCCGCCGGGCGCGGCTGGTGGCCAGTTTCAACCGCGGCTACCGGACGTTTACCGAGACCTATACGGCGTGCACGAGCCAGGCGATTGCGGCGATTGACCGCTACCAGACCGAAGGAGAAAGGCTTTCTTCGGAGATCATATCGGGCTATGGAAATTAACCAGGCTTTAACTGTTGAAGCCAAAGGACCGCATTTTAAGCAAAACGTATGGTATTGTTTAGCGGCAGTTTAAGAATTGGCTTCGGCCAAGGATGGTATAATCATGAACATGACATCGGCGGACCTCGATAAGTTGGTTGCAGAAGAAAAAAAGCTGGTTGCGATCGAATATCAGAATGAAGTCTGGGCAGATGGCACTCTTGAAGGTATCGAGCCCGAGATCATGGCCGAAGCTGCATTTGCGACCGCGCTGACCGAATTGATCAGGGATAACGGCGAAGTGTCCGCGCTGGCCTTGCTCGAGGTGCTGCGCGAACGTATTTCTGCGGGTGAATTCTCTTCGAATCGCGTCCTGCAATAATTCAACGACCGGGTGATCCTGCATGCTCGACAAGCTCGCTTCCGCTTCCGTGATCGCCAGAACAGGTTTTCTAGCGGCAGTCCTTTGCGCCTGCGCTGTTCCTGCCTATGCCGCTGCACTGGACAGGCCCGTGCAGCTGGCGCTCAGCGAGATCAAGAAGGAAGAATTGCCGAAGGCCGCTGAAACGGCTCCGGCAAAGCCGGACGAGAAGGCACCGGCCGCTCCGCCTGCCGCTTCCGAAACCAAACCCGCCACGACAACACCGGAAAAGCCCGCCGCCCCTGCCGCAGCGCAGGAAAAGAAGGCGCCCGAGGCACCCGCTGCCAAGGAAAACGACACGGCTGGTGCGCCGCGCAGCAATCCGGCCCTGCCGAACGTGCCGGAAGGCTCCCCGCCGCCGCACGTGGAATATGACGTCACCAAACTGCCGTTCCCGGTGCAGAAAATGCGCGAGCTTATCATTGCCGCAGCCAAGACCGGTTCGCTGGAATCCCTGCGGCCGCTGATCGGCTCGGGCGACGACATGACGATGCTGTCGCTTGCCGATACGGACGGCGACCCGATTGCCTATCTGAAGAGCCTTGCCGGCGACACGGATGGACAGGAAATCCTCGCCATCGCCATCGATATCCTCAATTCAGGCTACGTCCATCTGGATGCCGGAACGCCTGATGAGCTCTACGTCTGGCCGTATTTCTTCGCCTACCCGCTCGACAAGCTCGATGCCAAGCAGCGCGTGGAGCTCTTCCAGATCGTCACCGCCGGGGATTATGACGAGATGAAGCAGTTCGGCACCTATGTGTTCTACCGCCTCGGCATTACGCCGAAGGGCCGCTGGCGCTTCTTCGTCAACGGCGACTAAACCGGACCATTGGCGAAATAGCGCGTGGGCGTGACCCCGAACACGCGCCGGAACATGGCAATGAATGCGCTGATATTGTTGTAACCGACATCAAGCGCGACTGATGTGACCGCCTGCCCCGCTGCCAGCAATTCCAGTGCCCGCATCAGCCGGGCGCGCTGGCGCCATTCGGTAAAGGTGAAACCCGTTTCAACCACGAATTTGCGCGTCATCGTCCGGGCGGGAATACCCGCCCAGTCGGCCCAATCCTCGGCTTTTCGCTCGTCGAGCAGATTGCCGGTAAAGGCATGGGCGATACGCACCAGCCGCGCATCCGCCGGCATCGGCAGCCCGAGATCCTCATGCGGCAGGCTGGCGATCTCATCGAGAATGACGCGCGCAATCCGCTCCTGTCCCTGATCAAGCACCTCGCCCTTCCAGCCAGCCGCCCGATTGACCGCCTCGCGCAGCAGTCCGGAACTGCGCAGAGTGCAGGGAATGGCGGGGAGCATCGCGCATTCCGGCTCCGCCACGTAGACACTCCAGCCGAAATAGGCCCCATGCGACTGCAGCGAATGCTTGTGATGCGGCGGTATCCACACCGCGTGGATGGCGGGAACGACCCATTGCCCCGCTTCCGTTCCAATCGTCAACAGACCGGTGCTCGCCCCCAGCAACTGGCCGCGCGCATGGGCATGGACGGCAACGAACCGTGGAACACTCCTCTCCTGCTTGCCCGCAATGATGATCGGGCCTTCGGACGACATGGCTTGTTCCGGGGTGATGAAATAGCTCATTTTGGCCTCAACGCCGTATTCATTGGCATGGATACGATAGCAGCGCCAACGTGTCGTGGCTAGTTTGCGCGCATGATTTTTGCCAAGGAGACGACGATGCGTGCCCAGGACATTTTGCCCGACAATATCAACCAGGTAGAGGTCAACGACGTTGCCGTGCGCAAGGGGACGGTCGGCGCCTTCCTCATCAACGCACGGCTCTGGCTGAAACCTGGCGCAACCGCCGAGGAGCGGGAGGTGACCGAACAGGACATTCTCGATGCGCTGCCCGCACTGGTTGCATTGGGTCTGTTTGACTTCTTGTCGATCCGCGATCCCAGACTCAGGGAATTCGTCGCCATGCACCTTTAGGAGACAACGATGCTCATTGATCTCAAGGAATTTCCGCTTGTCTATCTGCGTGCCGACCAGGACAGCAGCGCAAGCAACGCATCCTTGTGCCGCAGGCTTTTCCGCTCGGCTGAAAAATAATCCGAAAAATTTGCGGGGCATGTCACATCCGGCCTTCCCGTCTCGTCTTGTCTGCAGGCAACGCAATGCCGGACAAGGAGATGACTGATGAAAGCCCGATTGATTCCCTATAGCTACGCCATCATGAAGCCAATGCTTGACATGGAGGACGCCGTTGTCAAAAGCGGCCTCGAACACAGCCTGATCGAACTGGTCAAGATGCGCGCCTCGCAGATCAATGGCTGCGCCTACTGCCTCGACATGCATTCGAAGGATGCGATCAAGCATGGCGAGACGATGCAGCGCCTGGTGCTGCTTGATGCCTGGCGGGAATCGCCGCTTTATAGCGACCGTGAGCGCGCCGCGCTCGGTTGGACCGAGGCACTGACACTGGTTGCGCAAACCCATGCGGACGACCGCGACTTTGAGCCCCTCAAGGCGCAGTTCACCGAAGAGGAGATCGTCAAACTGACCATGCTGATCGTGACCATCAACGCCTGGAACCGGATTTCCATCGGCTTCCGCTCCGTCCATCCGGTAGACAAAGCCCGTGCAGCCTGACGCCACCGAAACGTTCAACCGCCTCCGGCCCCGGCTGATCCGCATTGCCTACCGCATGCTTGGTTCAGTCGCGGAGGCGGAAGACATCGTGCAGGAAGGTTTCATCCGCTGGCACCAGGCCGACCGGTCGCAGGTGCGCAGCGCGGAAGCCTTCCTCGTGCGCACCATATCGCGGCTTTGCCTCGATCACCTGAAATCGGCGCGCGTGCGGCGGGAGACCTATGTGGGAAGCTGGCTGCCCGAGCCGATCTTCGACCCCAGCGAGGAGGAAACCGACAGTGATATCACCCTCACCCTGATGATGGCGCTGGAACGGCTGTCGCCGCTCGAACGCGCGGCCTTCCTGCTGCATGACGTGTTCGGCCAGGATTTCAATCAGGTATCGGAAGCCATCGGCCGCGATCCGGCAACCTGCCGCCAGCTTGCCAGCCGCGCCCGTACCCATGTGCAGCAGGCAAAACCGCGTTTTCCCGTGTCCGACACGCATGGCAGGACTATTGCGACGGCCTTCTTCAATGCCTCGCGCAGCGGCGACATGCAGGCCCTGCAGGCGCTGCTCGCCGAGGATGTCACGCTCTACACCGATGGCGGCGGCATTCGTCCCTCGGCGATCAATCCCGTCTATACACAGGACAAGGTGTCGCGTTTCTTTGCCGGTATTGCGCGCCACGCCGAATACCGCAAACCGCCACTGTTGCGTCAGGGGCTGATCGATGGCCTTCCCGGCTATGTCACCCGCGAAGCCGACGGCCTGCTCCAGACCACCGCCCTCGCAATCGAGGACGGAAAGATCAAGGCGATCTACATCGTGCGCAACCCGGAGAAGCTGGGCCGTATCGCCGTCGCCAATTGATCTTGCGGCAGCGGGGGCGATCCCCCGCGCGCCTTATCGCGCGGTTTTCAACGCGCCGTCGATGATCGCCGACATCTGGGCCACCGAAAGCGCGCCGACATATTTCCTGCCGTTGACGAAGAATGTCGGCGTGCCGGTGACGCCGAACTCCTTCAATGCGCGTTCCCGGACGGCGTTCACCCTGTTAAGGAGTGACTGGTCGGCCAGGCAGGATTTGAATTCCTGCTCCGACAGCCCCGCCAGCTTGGACGTCTGCTGCAGATAGCCCATGATATCCCTGGTCTCGATCCACTGCCGCTGATGCCCGAACAGCGTTTCGATGAAGGGATAATAGCGCTCCTTCGTCACGCAGCGCGCCAGCATGAAAATGCCCGTGGAGCGCGGCTCCAGCGGCAATTCGCGAAAGATGAGCTTCGCCTTGCCGGTGCTGATGTATTTCTGTTTGATGACGGGCAGCGTCTGCGCGGTGAAATCCGCGCAATGCGAGCAGGCCATGGAAGCGTATTCAACGATGGTCACGGGCGCATCGACATTGCCGAGGATCATGTCGTCCAGCGGCCCCGACTGCATGAGCTTCGCCACATCCACCGTGCCGACGGGTTCCGGTACGGCTTCACCGGCGGCCATCGCCGGGACAGCCATGGAAATGGCGGCGGCAGCGGACATCAGCAAGGTATCACGGCGGTTTGGCATTGGAATTCTCTCTCAATCAGCATTAGAAGCAGACACCTGTCTACATCAGCATCCGTGACTTTTTCATGGAGTATCGTTTACCGGAGCAAATACCCGTTGATCATTTGCGAGTTGACCGGCCGGAAAGCTGCGCTCACCATGGGGTTCACCGCTCACCCCACGGAATCATCCCATGCCAGAATTCACGATGTATCAGGTCGATGCCTTCACCAGCGCGCTTTTCCGCGGCAATCCGGCCGCCGTTCTGGTGCTGGACGACTGGCTGCCCGAGGCAACCATGCAGAACATTGCCGCCGAGAACAATCTGGCGGAGACGGCATTCGTGCGGCCCAACGGCAGGGGATGGGACCTGCGCTGGTTTACCCCGGTGCACGAGGCGCCGTTCTGCGGCCACGCCACGCTGGCAACCTCGCACGTGCTCGCGCATGAGCTGGGCATTGACGGCCAGCTGGTGTTTGAGACGCAGGTCGGCACATTGCGCGTCGATCGCAGCAATGACGGCTATCAGCTTGATTTTCCGAGCTTTCCGCCTGAAATCCTGACCGAAATTCCAGCACCGTTGAGGACCATTTTCGGCAAAGGCGAGGTCAAGGCGTTCCGCAATTTTGAAAACATGTTCGTGGAGCTTGCCGATGAACAGGCGGTTCTCACCTTCATTCCTGATCTGCCTGAGATCCTGCAACTCGATCCCTTAAGCCTTGTGATCACGGCAAAGGGCGATGAGCACGATTTCGTTTCGCGCTATTTTGCGCCGCTCGCCGGCATTCCGGAAGATCCGGTCACCGGCTCCATTCACGCAACACTGGTGCCCTATTGGGCGCAGAAGCTGGGTAAACCGAACCTCTCGGCGTTCCAGCGCTCCAGCCGCGGCGGCCATCTCCTGTGCGAGCTGAAAGGCGACCGCGTGCTCATTTCAGGATCGGCGGTCACCTTCATGAAGGCGCAGATTTACCTGCCCTGACCGAGCGCCTCGCCGAACAGCACCGGCTCGCCCTGCGACGGCGTGACGATTTCACCGTCCCACATAACCTTGATGCCGCGCACGATGGTGCCGACGGGCCATCCGGTGACGATCTTGCCGTCGTACGGTGTCCAACCGGCCTTGGAGCCGACCTGTGCATTGGTGATGGTTTCGCGCCGCTTCATGTCGACGACGGTCAGATCCGCATCATAACCGACGGCGATGCGGCCCTTGCGCGCCATGCCGAAGAGACGGTTGGGACCGTGGGAACTCAGGTCGACAAAGCGTTCGATCGACAGGCGCCCGGCATTGACATGATCCAGCATGATCGGCACCAGCGTCTGTACGCCGGTCATGCCCGATGGCGATGCCGGATAGGGTTTTGACTTTTCTTCCAGCGTGTGCGGCGCATGGTCTGAACCCAGCACGTCGACAATGCCCTGCCCGATGCCCTTCCAGATGCCGTCGCGATGGTGCGCATCGCGCACGGGCGGGTTCATCTGGATCAGCGTTCCCAGCGTGGCATACTGGCTGGCATCGAGGGTCAGATGGTGCGGCGTTGCCTCGCAGCTGGCTACATCCCTGTGCCCGGCGAGAAAATCGATCTCTTCTGCCGTGGAAATGTGCAGCACATGGATGCGCGCGCCGGTTTGACGGGCGATGCGGACAAGCCGCTCGGTGCACCGGAGCGCGGCGATCTCATCGCGCCAGACCGGATGCGACGATGGATCATTGGCAATGCGATAGCTTTCGCGCTCACGCAGGCGGAATTCGTCTTCGGAGTGGAAGGCGGCGCGGCGGCGGGTGTTGCGCAGGATGGAAGCCACGCCTTCGTCATCCTCGACCAGGAGATCGCCGGTGGACGAACCCATGAACACCTTGATGCCCGCGGCGCCGGGCAGACGTTCCAGTTCGGCCACGTCTTTCGCATTGTCGCGCGTGCCGCCAACCCAGAAAGCGAAATCGCAATGCATACGGTGATTGCCGCGCCGCACCTTGTCTTCCAGCGTTTCCGCCGATGTGGTCAGAGGTTTGGTATTGGGCATTTCGAAGACGGCGGTGACACCGCCGAGGACGGCCGAGCGCGAGCCGCTTTCCAGATCTTCCTTGTGCTCGAGGCCGGGTTCGCGGAAATGCACCTGGCTGTCGACAACGCCGGGCAGAATGTGCAGGCCGGTCGCATCGATCACCTCGCCGGCAGAGGCACTGCCGAGATTGCCGATGGCGGCAATGCGGCCATCGGTGATGCCGACGTCGCGCAATCCGACACCATCCTGATTGACAACCATTCCGCTTCTGAAAATCGTATCGAACGTCTGAGCCATCTGCTTTCCATTCCTGCCTTGCGAACCCTTCCCTTGCGGCTTACGTAACGGGGACAGCAAAGGCAAGGGTGATATGATGCCATCGGCAAACTTAAGCGGCAGAGCGATTCTCGACATAACCGGAGACGATGCGGAAAAGTTCCTGCAGAACCTGATCACCACCGATCTCGACACCCTCAGTGAAGGCGATCTCAAGCCCGGCGCGCTGCTGAGCCCGCAGGGCAAAATCCTGTTCGAGTTCCTTGTCTCCCGATCAGCGGAAGGTCTCGTACTCGATACGCTGCACACCTCGGTCGCCGATCTCCAGAAAAGGCTGACGCTCTACAAGCTGCGTGCCAAGGCGCAAATTACCCTGCGGCCTGAATCGGTTATCCGGGTTTCATGGCAAAATGAGTCAGGCACTTCAGGTGATGATTCAAGCCTGCACGACCGCCGCTTTCCCGATGCCTTGAATGTCCGCCGCCAGTATGGCGGGGAAACCGCACCGACTGCCGATGAGCTGCAATGGATGGCGCTGCGTATCGCCCACGGTGTGGCAGAAGCACCCTTTGACTATGCGCTTGGCGATGCTTTCCCGCATGACGTCAATCTCGACCAGACATCTGGTGTGTCCTTCAAAAAGGGCTGCTTCATCGGCCAGGAAGTGGTCTCGCGCATGCAGCACCGCGGCACCGCCCGCAGGCGCATTCTGATTGCCTCCGGCAATGCAAACCTGCCGGAAACGGGCACGGCCATTACCGCAAACGGGCGCGAGATCGGCACGCTTGGCAGTGTTGTCGGCGATGCCGGGCTGGCGCTTGTACGCATCGACCGGGTGAAGGACGCCACGGATGCGGGCACGCCCATCCTGTCAGGAGATGCGGTTCTCACCCTTGCCATTCCGCCCGAACACCGGTTTACATTTCCCGTGACGACCCAAGAGGCCTGAGCGGGGTATTGACTGGCATATCTATTGTGCGTGGTTCGACAAGCTCACCATGAGGGAGAGTGAGGATTGCAGGGAGTCAAGTTCTGCAATGCGGGTGAATAGCGTCTGCAATATCTCCGATCAGCTTTACAGCACCACTCTCCCTCATGGTGAGCTTGTCGAACCACGAACCAAGGGTCATACAGCAGTTTGCAGCCGATAAATTGAGAACAACTTGGCGGGAGATTTCATGCCGAAGGCGGCAACACCTAAAAGTTCAAAGAACGAGCAACGGGCATGGCAGCGCATGCTGTCGGGCCGCAGGCTGGATCTGCTTGATCCCTCACCGCTCGACATCGAAATCGAGGATATCGCGCAGGGCCTGTCACGCGTGGCGCGCTGGAACGGCCAGACCGTCGGCGACCATGCCTATTCGGTGGCGCAGCATTCCCTGCTGGTCGAGCACATTTTTGGTTTGATCGTCCCTGATGCAAGCACCGAGCACCGGCTGGCAGCACTTTTGCACGATGCACCGGAATATGTGATCGGCGACATGATCTCACCGTTCAAGGCGGTGGTGGGCGGCGATTACAAGAGCGTCGAGCTGCGCCTGCAGCAGGCCATCCACCTGCGCTTTTCCCTGCCGCCAAGCATATCGCAAAGTCTGCGCGGCCTGATCAAACGCGCCGATGCCATCGCTGCCTATTTCGAGGCGACGCGGCTTGCCGGTTTTGCCGAGAAGGAGGCCGTGCGTTTCTTCGGGCGGCCGCGCGGAATCGACCCGCAATGTCTCGACTTGACGGCCATGGCCACCCAGAATGCGCAGAATGCCTTTTTGCAGCGTTTTGCTGTATTGGAATCACATCGCGCCAGCAAGACATAGAGGCCAGCCATGCCGCATATCATCGTCACTCCCCTTTCCCGGCTTGCCGAAACGGCAACACGGTCCGGCGCACGGGACATGGTGACCCTGATCAACATGGGCACCCCGGTTGAACGGCCCGCTGAAATCGCCGAAGCACGCCACCTGTTTCTCGGCTTCAACGATATCGTCGAACCGGCTGACGGCATGACGCCGCCGGGTGCCGAGCACGTGCATAGCCTGATCGCCTTCGGCCAGAACTGGGATCGCCAGACACCGCTGCTCGTGCATTGCTATGCGGGTATCTCGCGCTCCACGGCCGGGGCCTATATCACCGCGCTGGCGCTCAACCCCGCGCTTGACGAGGTCTGGCTCGCCCAGACCCTGCGCCGGAACGCGCCTTCCGCCACGCCCAACAGCAGGCTGGTTGCCCTCGGCGACGACATCCTTGGCCGCAAGGGGCGCATGGTCGACGCGATCAAGGCGATCGGGCGCGGCGAGGACGCATTTGAAGGCACCCCCTTCATCCTGCCGCTCGCGGTCCAGCCATGACAACCACCGCTGCACCCAATGCTGTCGAGATCAACCTGAGCGCCGCCATTGCCGCGGTTGCCGACAACGATCCGCTGATCCTGACGACGCCGGCCAGCGACGATGCGCAGCGCGATGAACTGCCGTTCGGCCCATTCAATCCGCTGGCGCACCGCACGTTCGAGACCGGCCTGCGCGAATGGGTGGCAGAGCAGACCCCCTTGCGCCTCGGTTATGTCGAGCAGCTCTACACATTCGGCGACCGCGGGCGCCACAAGACGGTTGAGGATCGCGATCTGCATATCGTCTCTGTCGGTTATCTCGCGCTCACCCGGATCACCGACGAGAACCGGGAAGCGCTGCGCAAATCCGGCGCGCGCTGGCGCAGCTGGTATTCATTTCTGCCATGGGAAGACTGGCGTGGCGGCAAGCCCGCCATGATCGATGACACCATTCGCCCGGCACTGTGCCAATGGGCCGAACAGGGCAACTCCCACCCGCGCATGAGCCGATTCCGGCTGGCCTTCGGCGATGACGGCATAGTCTGGGACGAAGAGCGCGTGCTGGAACGCTACGAACTTCTCTACGAAGCGGGTCTTGTCAGCGAGGCCGTGCGCGACGGACGCGCCGACCCGCCTGCCCTCGCAGGCAATCTCGGCCTGTCCATGAGCTTCGATCATCGCCGCATTCTGGCGACGGCGATTTCACGTCTGCGCGCCAAGCTGAAATACCGGCCGGTGGTTTTCGAACTGATGCCGCCGACCTTCACGCTCACCGCCCTGCAGGAAACCGTTGAAGCCATTTCCGGCCGTCACCTGCACAAGCAGAATTTCCGCCGTCTGGTGGAAGGGACGGAGCTGGTCGAGCCGACCGGAGCGGAACAGACACAGGCGCGCGGCCGGCCGGCGGCACTTTACCGGTTCAGGCACAATGTGCTGGAAGAACGCAGCGTTGCCGGCCTGCGGGTCGGCGGGCGCGGATAGGGAGTGAGACATGACTGATAAACCCAATGCCGTAAACGCTGAAGGCATTTCGGAACCGTTCGCCGTGGAAAGCGTACCTTGGCAGGACTGGTCGGAAGGCACCCGATACGGCTCGCGCTTCCGCTACCTCTCGGGGTTCGGGGGTGCCAGCCATGTGGGTGTTGCGATGGAGGAACTGGCGCCAGGCATGGAGTCCAGCCTCAACCACTATCACATGCTGGAGGAAGAACAGGCGCTTATCGTTGCAGGCGAGATGACCCTGAAGCTCGGCGAAAAGACCTATCTCGTCAAAACCGGCGATTATGTCTGTTTTCCCGCGGGTCAGAAGGCCGGGCATTCCTTCTACAATCACAGCCAGGAGCCCTGCCGCTTCCTCATCATTGGCGAAAAAAACCCGCATGACGTGATCGTCTATCCGGAAACCGGCCGGGTCAGCGTCCGCCTGACCGGCGAAGGCTATGACAAGTCGGCCACGATGGAATATTGGCAGGGCGCGGATATGGAACGGAAGATGTAAGCGCCAGCGTCATATCCTACCAACGTAGAATTGACTGATGGGCTCGATCCAGACAGACTTGCAAAGGTTAAAGATACCTAAGGAGCTTTAATCGACGCCGTGCCTCATCCAAATCGTTGCCCGTCCCATCCCGGCACGCTGCTTGATGACATCATTCCGGCAACCGGAAAGACCAAGGCGGAGATTGCCCGGCTTCTGGGAATATCGCGCCAACATTTCTATGACATTATCGGCGGGCGCAAGCCAGTGTCTCCTGCCGTGGCGGCGCGCCTTGGCAAGGCTTTCGGCGATGGCGCAGCGGTATGGCTACGGATGCAGGCAGCATATGACGCCTGGCATGCGGAGCGCGAAGTCGACGTCAGCAAAATTCCGACGATCCGCGCTGCATAAACCTTACTTCAAGAGATAAACGTTTTCATCGCCCGGAAATGTGCGTGAACGCACGTCATCGGCATAGGCCTTTATTGCCGCGTCAATTCCAGCGCCCACCGTGCCGTAGACTTTGACGAATTTGGGCGGCTTGGGGTTGTAGCCCAGCATGTCCTCCAGCACGAGAATCTGCCCGTCACATTCTTTCGACCCGCCTATGCCGATAGTTGGAATGGGAATTTCCCGGGAAATCTCGGCGGCAAGCGGCTCGACAATGCCTTCGAGCACCACGGAGAACGCACCCGCATCGCTGACAGCCTTTGCGTCGGCCTTGATCAGCGGCCACAGCGCCGTGTCGCGCCCTTGTGTCTTGAAACCGCCCAGCGTGTTGATCGATTGCGGCGTCAGGCCGATATGCGCCATCACGGGAATACCGCGCTCGCTGAGAAAACGGATGGTCTCGGCCATGCGCACACCGCCTTCGATCTTGACCGCACCGCAGCCGGTCTCCTGCATCACCCGTGCCGCATTCCGGAACGCCACGGCTGGGCTTTCCTCATAGCTGCCGAAGGGCATGTCGACGACAACCATGCCGCGCCTGGAACCACGCACGACAGCCTTGCCGTGCATGATCATCATATCGAGCGAAACGCCGAGCGTGGACTCCATGGCGTAGAGCACCATGCCGAGACTGTCACCGACGAGGAGGATATCCGCGTGATCGTCGACAATGCGCGCCGTGTTGGCATGGTAGGATGTCAGCGCCACGATGGGTTCACCGCCCTTGCGCGAACGGATTTCCGGAGCCGTGACCCGGCGTGTAACGATTTCCTGGCTCATGTCGATGCGCTCCCTCGCATTGTTCGTCAGCCGATGACGCGCTGATCGATCAGCCGCACCTTGCCGAAGCGCACCGTGAGCAGAATGACCACAGGCTGTTTGAATTTGCCTGAAACGGGATCAAGCGTCTGGGCGTCGCGAATATCCACGGATTCGACTTCGCCGCGCTTCTCGGTTTCCAGCATCGAGCGAACCGCATTGCGGATGGCAGCAACGGAACGCTGTCCTCTCGCAACCATTTCATCGGCAAGTTCGAGTGACCTTGGCAGGACCACCGCCGCCTTGCGATGCTCGGGCTTCAGCATGGCATTACGCGACGAACAGGCGACGCCGTCCTCTTCGCGCACCGTCGCCACGCCGGTAATCACAATGGGCATATCAAGGTCGGCGACCATGCGGCGGATGATCGTCAATTGCTGATAGTCCTTCTCGCCGAAGAAGGCGTGGTCCGGCTGCACGATGTTGAACAGCTTTGTCACCACCGTGCTGACACCACGGAAATGGCCAGGCCGGATCTTGCCGATCAGGATGCGCGAGAGAACCGGGTTTTCAACGATGGTGTGGGCTCCTGCCCGGTAGATTTCCGCCACTTCGGGCGTAAAGACATAATCGACGCCTTCGGCCTTGAGCTTTGCCAGATCACCCGCCATATCACGCGGATAGCTGGACAAGTCCTCGTTGGGCCCGAACTGGGTCGGGTTGACGAAGATCGACACGGCAGTCACATCGCAGGCAGCGCGCGACTGGCGCACCAGCGTCATGTGGCCGATGTGCAGATAGCCCATGGTCGGCACAAGACCGATGCTTTTGCCCTTCAACCGTTCTTGCTTGAGGGCGGCGCGCAGCTCGGCGATGGTGGCGATGACTTTCATTTCAGTTCAATATCCAGTCCGATATCCAGCGGTGGCGCTGCCATGGTGATTTTCGAGGTGGAGACATAATCAACACCGGTTTCAGCAATAGCCTTGATCGTGTCCAATGCAATCCCGCCTGATGCTTCAAGCTTTGCCCGGCCAGCATTGATTTTGACCGCCTTTTCAAGCAGTTCCGGCCCCATATTATCAAGCAGAATCACATCGGCATTGACAGAAAGTGCTTCATCGAACTGTTCAAGGCCATCCACTTCCACTTCAATCTTCACGAGGTGCCCGGCATAGGCACGCGCAGCGAGGATAGCCTTCGCCACACCGCCGGCAACGGCAATGTGGTTGTCCTTGATTACGATCGCATCGTCGAGGCCAAACCGATGATTGGACCCGCCACCACATTTCACCGCATATTTGGCGAAGGCGCGCATGCCCGGAATGGTTTTACGTATATCGCAGACCTTGGCATTGGTGTGAGCGATCAGATCGGCAAACTTGGCCGTATAGGTGGAAATGCCGCTGAGGTGCATGAGGAAGTTCAACGCTACCCGCTCGGCTGAGAGAATGGACCGGGCATTGCCTTCGACTATAGCAATGTCTTCACCGGATTTGACCCGCGCGCCGTCCTTGACCAAAGCCGTGAATTTTACCGTCGGATTGATCAGCGTGAAGGCCATCCGGGCAAAACCCATACCGCAAATTGTGCCTGCCTCACGGCTGGAAAGAACAGCTTTTGCAACAGCATCTTCCGGCAGTGTGGCATTGCTGGTGATATCGCCCGCCCTGCCCAGATCCTCCAGCAGCGCGCTGCGCACGGCATCCTCGATCAGCAGATCAGGCAAGCTTGGCGGAAAGGCGTGTTGCATAGCTTTGGCTCTCGTCGAAACGTTCATTTGATTATTCCTTTCACCTGCCCTCAGGCCAATTCCATCATGACATCGACATGGTTTTTGGCATCATCCAGCGTCAAAAACGTCCGGTGTTGCCAGTCAGTGCGCTTCTTGGCAAAATCTGTACGGAAATGCCCGCCGCGGCTTTCCTCGCGCCGCAAAGCGCTCACGGCTACGAGCTTTGCCGTTGCCAGGACATTGCGGAAAGCCGGATCGCGGTTGTCTTTCTCCAGTGTGAGGATGGTTTTCAACCCGGAAACCATGTCGTCGCGGTTGCGGATGACCCCGAAGCTGGCGCTCATGGTCCTGCGCAATGCCGTCATTGCAGATGTATCGCCATCGGCCTCAAGATCATCTCGATCAACCGAGCCTGATGACCAGTTGCCCGCGTGCTCACCATTACCTTTGCCGAGTTTTGCAGCAATACGGGCAGAGAAAACCACGGCTTCCAGCAGGGAGTTCGATGCCAGCCGGTTTGCTCCGTGTGCGCCGGTGGATGTGCATTCGCCGCAAGCCCACAGACCGTCAATCGAGGTGCGGCCATCCGCATCGGTCAGAATGCCGCCCATGAAATAATGGGCAGCTGGTACAACGGGAATAGGCTGTGTCACCGGATCAATTCCGGCATCCTGGCAATAGCGGTACACCGTGGGAAACTCCTCGGGGAACGCCGCGCCTACCGCCGTGGTGCAGTCGAGCCACGCGCCACGTCCGGCCATGACTTCGGCATAGATGCCGCGTGCCACGACATCGCGCGGCGCAAGTTCGCCTTCCGGATCGATTTTCAGCATGAACCGCTCACCGTCGCGGTTGATCAGCGTTGCGCCGTGCCCGCGCAAGGCTTCGGTCGCCAGCGGCGCCGGGTCTTTATGGACATCGAGTGCGGTCGGGTGAAACTGGACAAACTCCATATCCGCCATCATCGCACCTGCGCGGGCAGCCATGCCGATGCCCTCACCGCGTGCTTCCGGCGGATTGGTGGTGACCGCATAGAGATGGCCTATGCCGCCAGTGGCGATGATAACAGCGCGCGATGCCAGCCTGACCTTTTCGCCGCGCCCGGCATCGGCGCGAGCAATCACACCGGTGACGGAACCCTTTTCGGTGGTGATATCCTCCACCACATAGCCTTCCATCACACGGATGGAGGGTGTGTTCTCGACCGTATGCACCAGCGCCTGCATGATGGCACGGCCAGCCATGTCGCCGCGCACCCGGACAATGCGGCTTTCCGAATGGGCTGCCTCGCGCGATACCTGCAACCTGCCTTCCAGATCACGGTCAAATGGTACGCCGTAACCCAGCAGGTCGTGGACGCGGGCGGCCGCTTCCGTTGCCATCAAACGTGCGATGCTTTCATCCACAATGCCATCGCCGGCGCTAACAGTGTCGGCGACGTGTTTCTCGATCGTATCGCCTTCAGACACCGCTGCCGCGATACCAGCTTGCGCCCAGGCCGATGATGCTCCGCGGCCGATGGGTGCCGCCGCCAGTACCGTCACCGGGCGCGGGGCAAGTTTCAGCGCACAGAACAGGCCAGCCAGACCGCCACCGATAATGATCACAGGCTCGACCTCAGCCGAAGCATCGGAGAATGGTACGCTCATCGGAATTACCCCCTGTTGCCCAGCCGGGCCATTGGGTTGAAGGTCAGTTCTTGAGGTTCACCATGCGCTCGACTGCAAGACGGGCGCGTTCGGCGACCAGCGGATCGACATGAATTTCCTCACGCATGTAGAGCAGGCTTTCCAGAATGTTCGGCAGCGTGATGCGCTTCATGTGCGGGCACAGGTTGCAGGGTTTGATGAACTTTACCTCGGGCACTTCAGACTCGATATTCGAAGCCATGGAGCATTCGGTAACGAGAAGCACCTTTGCGGGCTTGCGGTCTTTCACATAATTGATCATGCCGCTGGTGGAGCCGGTATAATCGGCAATCGCCACCACTTCCGGCGGGCATTCCGGATGGGCAATGATCTGGATATCCGGATCGGCCGTCCTGTAGGCCAGAAGCTCATCGGCGGTGAAGCGCTCGTGCACTTCGCAGTGGCCTTTCCAGGTCAGGATTTTCACATCGGTCTGGGCGGCGACATTCTGCGCCAGGAATTCATCGGGAATGCAGAGAACCCGGTCAACGCCAAAGCTTTCGACCACCTGGACGGCATTGGCCGACGTGCAGCAGATATCGCTTTCCGCCTTCACCTCGGCCGAGGTGTTGACATAGGTGACGATCGGCACGCCCGGATAGGTCTCGCGCAGCAGGCGGACATCGGCGCCAGTGATGGATTCGGCCAGCGAGCAGCCGGCCCGCATATCCGGAATGAGAACGGTTTTCTGCGGATTCAGCAGTTTTGAGGTCTCGGCCATGAAATGCACACCGCACTGGACAATGATTTCGGCGTCGACACGCGTGGCTTCGCGAGCAAGTTGCAGGGAGTCCCCGACAATATCGGCGACACAATGGAATATCTCAGGCGTCTGGTAATTATGCGCAAGAATGACGGCGTTGCGCTGCTTCTTCACCCGGTTGATCGCCGCCACATAGGGCGCATAGACAGGCCATTCGATGCGGGGAATGTGATGCGCCACCCGCTGGTAGAGATGTTCGGTTTCTGCCGCCACTTCGGGGGTGAAAGACAGGTCCGGCATTGTGAGAACGCCGAAACGTTCCGCTGCGGATAGGCCGGAAATGTGGCCGCTTGTGTTGCGCGCAATGCTGGTCATCGTCTTTTCCTCCAAAAGCAACCTCCTCAGGTTGCTCGCCATCGATCATTTATACTCAATATGAGCATATTTGTGATCAAAAGAAAAACGGCAAGGCCGTCGAGGAATACATAGGCCAATAATTCAGCGGCTTCAAGAGGCAGATTTTCAGCAATCGGCTAAAGATTGCCGGGGAAATGAAAACGCCGAAAACAATCCGGCGCAGAATTTTCATCACAAGGCATGGCCAGCACACCAGTCATGCATGCCGGATCGAGGGCATTCCCCGCTCTCGTTCATACGGTTAATAGGTGCTGCCCCGGTGCCGGTAATAGTTTCTGTCCTGCCGATCACGCTTGGCGGGGCTGTCACCGCCCAGATGTGGTGTGCAATCAGTGAAAATCTTCGCATTGAAATCCGTTGGGCGGTCGCAAAAGACCAGCGGGCTGATGCGGTCCGAATTGGCGCAACCGGCCAGGGTAATGGTGGCCAAAGCCAGAAGTGGCAGAAGAAATCGCATCGGGAAAGCCTTTGTCTGTATGTGCGGGGAATCGACGGACCCATAACGTATCAATTGCGTTGATGTGCCAATTCACATCTATTCAATTGATTGAGAGTACAAATAGGATAATTCTCTTCTGGATTTAAGGGGAGAGACCATGATTCAATCGCGCACAGCAAAGCCTGCGGGCTTACCGTGGCTGATCATCACCGCCGGTTGTCTCATCGCGGTCATGACATTCGGCCCACGCTCGGCCATGGGTCTTTTCCAGTTGCCGCTGCTGCACGACAAGGGCTGGGACCGCACCACATTCGGCATGGCCATCGCCTTGCAGAATCTGTTCTGGGGTATCGGCCAGCCCTTCTTCGGCGCCATCGCCGACAAGTTCGGCACATGGCGGGTCCTGCTGATGTCGGCGATCCTCTACAGCGCCGGGCTGATCCTGATGGCATGGTCTTCAACACCCGGCATGCTCTATATCGGCGGTGGCCTGCTCGTCGGCCTCGGCATCGCCTCCGGTTCCTTTGGAACGATCCTTTCCGCGTTTGCCCGCAATGTTTCGGCCGAAAAACGTACCTTCGTCTTCGGCCTCGGCACCGCAGCGGGTTCCGCCGGCATGTTCGTGTTTTCGCCGCTCAGTCTCGCGCTGATCGAGCGTTTCGGCTGGTCCGATGCGCTGGTCTATCTCGGCATCGCCATGCTGATCGTGCCGCTTCTCGCCATCCCGCTGCGCGGCAATTCCACCAGCGGGCGCGTCAGCGAGGCACAGTACAAGCAATCCATGGGCGAAGCCCTGCGCGAAGCGCTCGGCCACAGGAGTTATGTGCTGCTGACGACAGGCTTTTTCGTCTGCGGCTTCCAGCTGGCGTTCATCACCGCGCATTTTCCCGCCTATATCAGCGATATCGGCATCGATGCCAAATATGCGGTGCTGGCGCTGGCCCTGATCGGCTTTTTCAACGTGATCGGTTCGCTGGCATCCGGCGTCATCAGCCAGCGTTACTCCAAGCCGAGATTCCTCGCCTATCTCTATATCGGCCGCTCGGTGCTGGTCGCGGCCTTCCTGCTGCTGCCGCAGACCGGCGCATCCGTGGTGGTGTTTGCCATCGTGATGGGGCTGATGTGGCTTTCAACCGTGCCGCCGACCAATGCGCTGGTCGCTATCATGTTCGGCACGCGCTATCTCGGCATGCTCGGCGGCATCGTTTTCTTCTCGCACCAGGTCGGTTCATTCCTCGGCGTCTGGCTGGGCGGCTATCTCTACGATCACTTTGGCAGCTACAACCCTGTGTGGTGGCTGAGTGTCGTCCTCGGGATTTTCGCCGCCATCGTGCATTGGCCAATTGAAGAGCGCCAGGCGGACCGCCCCGCCCTGCAACCGGCCGAATAGGCCGCGTTACGGCTGAAGACGTTTGCGGACGGGTTCGAACTCCGGCGTTGCCTTGCGCTTGACCGGATCTGGTTCGTTCGCATCGATGGCTTCCCAGTACTTCCAGTTGACCTTTTCCGATCCGAGCTCGTAGTCCATGCCGTCCCAGCTGTCCTCACGGAAACTGTAAAAAGCCCAGTGCAGCCTGTCTTTGTCGAGCACGGTCAAGACATCCTCGAGATAGGCCTTGCAACCCGCAAGCAGGCGCATACAGCCATATTCGCCTGCAACCAGCCGGTTGAGCGGAATATGATGCGCCTTGGCCCAGTCGACCGGCTTGGCGAGGTAATCGGCAACTTTCTGCGCATTCCATGTCACCGGTGATCCGGCATAGGGAACCTCGCCCGGATAGGCATAGGGCTTTTTCCGCTTGATATTCGGCGCGCTTGTTGCTTCGTAGGGCTCGTACATGTGGAAGCTGTAAACGACCTTCGTGTCATCGAGCGGTGTCGGCCAGTAGCTGAAGGCATCGGCAGCCGCATACCACCCGGCATCCGCCATGACAGGCGTTGCGGGATCGACCTTGCGGATTTCGGCGATCACCGTGTTGTAGAAGGCGATCAGGTCGCGCGAGCCGCCCTTCTGCTTGTCGTACCATGCCTGCATATCTGCAGCGCTGGCGTGCTCGGCAATACCGCCCATCTTCTCCGGCGCGGGCTCGTTGATGATGTTGTAGGCCGCAATGGCCGGATGATCCTTCAGGGCGGCCGCCAGGTCCCGCCAGAACTCTACCGCTTCCTGCCATTTCGCCTTGTCCTGCCAGAGCCGGTCGTCGAACTTGCCATTGTTGTTCTGCGACCAGCGCATGGACGGCAGGGACAGCGGCGTGATGACGACCTTGAGGCCGGCCTTATCAGCGCGGTCGAGCGCCGCCTTCAGCGTGGCAAGATCGGCTGCGGGGATGCCTTCGTAATGATCGGCATCGCCGATGAGAAAATCCCGCTTGGCCGGCTTCCACTTGTCGTAGGACAGCCGCACCCAGCTCGCGCCATATTTTTTCAAGGCGTCGAAATAGGCCTGGTCCGGCGGCAAGCGATTGAAACTGTTGCCGCCATGCTGCGGCGTATCCCAAAAGGTGATGAGATCGGCGGCATTGGCCGCACAGGTCATTCCGAGGGAGAGAAACAGGGTCGTCGCGATACGCATGGGCACTCCGGGGGATCAGTGGTCTGGCCGACCATTGACCGGCACTGAGGCAAGAATTGGCCCAATTCTGTACGGCAAGATGGCCATAAACGGCAACCGCCGCCTGACAGGGTCAAGCGGCGATGATTTCAGCCGGAATCAGGCGCGCAGAACAGCCTCGATCTTGTCGAGCGCCTCGGCCTTGCCGATGCCGGTGAGGAAGGCCAGCGTCGTGATCACCGGCTTGCCAAGGTCCTTCGGCAACTGGGTGGTGGAGACGACAAGGTCGACGTCGTCGATCTGCCCCGCCACCTCGGTTGCCTTGCATTGGCGTGAATTGAACGTAATGCCGCGTTCCTTCAGCGCGTCCTCCACCGCGTGAGCGACGACGGTCGACGTCGCGATACCGGTTCCGCAGGCGAAAAGTACAGTCTTTTGTTTGGTCATTGGTCCCTCTTCATCCCGGATGGCGCATCAGGCCAAAAGCCGGGTCACATCGTCAACAGTGGTGGATCGCATCAGGGCGGAGATCGTGTCCGCCGACTGAATGGTCAAGGCGATTTCCTGCAGCATTTCGATCTGCTGGTCCTTGTCATTGAGGGCCATCAGAAAAACCACGCTGACCTGCAGTTTTTCCTCCGGGTCCTCCATATTGCAAAAGGCCACCGGCCTGCACAGCGTCGCCATGGCGAGGCCCGGTTTCAGCACATGTTCCGGGTCCGTATGGGGAATGGCAACATTGTTGTCCAACCCCAGCGGCAAGCCGGTGGGCAGCGCCGCCTCGCGGGCAAGCACCGCTGCGGCAAAGCTCGGCTTCACATAACCCAGGCTGTGCAAACGATCGGAAAGAATCCGGATCACGTCCTGATCGTTCCCGGCCTCGACCCCAAGGATAATCGCCCCGGGATCGAGATAGTTCATCAGGGCTTTCGCCATTCACTTACTCCAGTATACGTCTTGTCAGGCAGTCTTGTCGGCGTTTTCATCGGCACCGGCGGCACGTTCCCATGCAGCGGTGTTGCGGTGATAGGCCCAGAAGGCACCGGCGATAACGATGGCAATGACACCAAGACCCGCCGCGCCGAGACCGCGGATCGCAGCGATCACCGCATAGGACACCCACAGGAACCCGTCGACGACGCTGGTGATCTGCACCGCATTGGCCGGCATCTTGAAGCCGGACGACTGGGCGGCGCTGGTGAACAGCGGTGCCAGCGCATTGGCGACGTAGAAGCCGACTGCCAGCGTGAAGGTACCGACAATGACCATGCGGAAGACATTCCCCTTCAACAGCGGCGCTGTCATGGCGACGATGAACGGAATAACCGCCAGATCGGCAAAAAGAATGACGCGGTTGCCCGGCAGGATCACCGAGAGGATGATGGCAATCGGCACCAGGATCAGTGACGAAGAGATCGCCGCCGGATGGCCGATCAGAATTGCCGAATCAAGCCCGACCAGCAATTCCCTGTCGCCCGTCCGCTTCTTGACGAAAGCCTGCGCCGCATCGGAAACCGGCAGAAGCCCTTCCATCAATATCTTGACCATGCGCGGCAGCAGCAGCATCACGGCGGCCAAGGTCATGCCTGTCTGCAGCACCTTGCTGAGAACCACGCCGAAATCCCCGGCGTTGTAGTAGGCGATCACGCCGAGCACGAGACCGATGATCAGGCCGAGAATGACCGGCTCGCCAAAGACGCCGAAGCGCTTTTCGAAAGTTTCGGTGTTGATCTCGATCTTGTTGATGCCGGGAATCCGGTCGATGATCCAATTCAAGACGATGGCAATCGGCAGGATTTGCGCTGAGGCCAGATGCGGCACGGAAATGCCGGGAATGCCATAGAACTGCTGCACGGCCTTGGCCGACCAGTCGGCAAAGAGCAGGCAGAGTGCGACCATCAGCGCCGCGACGATCAGGCCGTAGGCCAGGCTGTCGGTGGCGGCGACGGCGAGCGAGCCAATGAAGGCAAAGTGCCAGAAATTCCACACGTCGACGTTCAGCGTGCGGGTCATGCGCGTCAGCAGCAGCACGATATTCACGGCGATGCCGATGGGGATCACCCACAGGCCGACGGACGATCCGAAGGCGATGGCAGCGGCCGACGGCCAGCCTACATCGACGATATCGCGCTGAATGCCGGTATTGGTGACGATCGCCTTGGCGACATCGCCAATCGATGTCAGCATCAGCCCGAGCACCAGATTGATACCGATAAAGGCAACGCCGATGGTGACGGCTGCACGGAACGCGCGCCCCACCTTGGCGCCAAGCACCACGGCAATGATGAAAATAACGATCGGCAAGAGGACCGTCGGCCCCATCGTGTCGACGGCAGCCTTCAGGCCCGCCAAGAAACTGTCCATTTAAACCTCCCCAGCAACCCTGTCGGCTGCGATACCCCAAACGCTGTTTTTGCGTCGCGCCAATGTTTGACAGGATATGCGGGAAAAACTAGCGGATTTTCCGAAAATTCGACCGAAATTCACACTTGTGCGCGGCGATTTCGCTGCAATTTCCCAGTTCCTGGGCAGATTTTCACGGACTGGGTAAAAGCTTGGCCATTCAGGCCGGCAAACCCCGAAAATGCGCGTTCAAGATGCGCCTCACGTGAATTGAATGAGGCGGCTGGTACCCGGCTGCCAATGCGGTGTTATCGGGTGGCGAGGGTCCCGCGCTCGGCATCATCTGACGAATCGGCCGGTGAGACAGCCAAGGCCGCCACCTGCGCGGCGGCTGCAAGCTGGGACATGACACTCCCCGCAACACGCGATGCCTCCTCGCCAAGAGCCTCAGCCAAACGGAGCCGGGCGCACTCCCAGGCGGCCATGGACTCGTCCATCAGCCGGCGCCCTCCATCGGTAAGCACCAGGCGTTTGCCGGCCCGGCCCCGCCCCCCATGGCCCCGCACAAGATTCCTCCGCTCGAGGCTCTTGACGCTGCGGCTGAGGGTGGTGGCGTCGACCCCGGCGCGCGCCGCCAGCTCGGCGAGCGTTGGTTCGTGGCTACCGCCAATCCCCACCAGAAGGCTGAACTGCTCTGCGGTGATCCCCAACGGCCGAAAGCAGGCATTGTAGTAGCGCGTGAGCGCCCTTGCGGTGACCCGGGCCTGGAAGGCCGGGCACTCGGTTTCGACGCGTCGATACAGATCAGAAGCCTCAGTCATTTGCAGGTCTCGACACGCTCCAACTCATATAATACTGTATATGCAGTATTATCGAGGAGCACTGTAATGACGGCCTATGTCCACGTCAATCTGCGTATAAAAGACCCCGCCAGGCAAGCAGCGCTGGCACCGCGCTTTCAGGCGGCGCTGCAGGCAGCAGGAGGCCGCATCCTCCACTTCGGACCGGTGGCTCAGATGCTGGAAGGGGACGTGGAGCCATTGCCCATGGCAGGCATCTTCGAATTCGCGACCCTGGACGACGCGTTGGCCTTTTATCAGTCATCGGAGTACGCGCCGATCAAGGTTGAGCGCGACGCGGCGCAGGAAGCACGCATGTTTGTCGTCGATGCGGGCTGACGGCTGCCTGTGAAGCTGGCGACGCTAAAAGCCTCAGCCGCCGCGCATGAAACTTTCGAGCGGGAAAATCGCGCACGTCTCGGTGCCGTGGGCCAGCAGCTTGCCGTTGGCATCGCGCAGGAAGGCTTCCGAGGTCGCCAGCGTGCGGCCGCGATGCACAAGCTTGCCCTCGCAGAAGACAGGGCCGGTATCGGGCGACAGCGGCCGCACCAGATTCACCTTGAATTCCACCGTGGTGTAGGCTTCGCCCGGCTTCAGGGTCGTCATCACGCAGCAGGCCAGCGCAGAATCCATCAGTGTCGCCACCCAGCCGCCATGAATGCCGCCCAGCGGATTGAGATGCTCCTGCGCCGGGACGCCCTTGAAGACAACCCGGTTCGGCTCGACCTCATGCAGGGTGAAGGACAGGGTTTTGGCCATGGGCGGGGCGGGATACTCCCCACGCAGCATCGCCTGCAGGACGTCGAGACCGCTGCGCTTTGCCAGATCGGCAAGCGGCAGCGTACCGATGCCACCGGGAAACGCGATGGCAGGCATGGTATCTGAACTCATGATTGTGTTGACCTTTCCTGCGCGGCCTGGCCCTGCCCTGCCGTCCTTGATATCGATCGCGATACCGCCGTCAAAAATCCGTCGCGCGACTCCGGCGCCTTCAGCGCCCGCGGTTCCCAGACGTGGCGGGTGAAGAAGAAACTGGTCAGACGGAAAGCATCCGTCAGTTCCGCGAGCGACGCCGCCCGCACCTTCGAACTGATCATGAATGGCGGCATCACCAGAAGCTTGTCGGCCCAGGGCGCACCGGCATCGCGCGATACAGCCCGGCCGGATTTCGGCGAGACATAGGCAAGGTTGTCGCCGCTGCCCGTCGCCGCGCAGCGTTTCAGGTCGAGCCCAAAACCCAGCTCCTCCAGCATCATCACCTCGAAGCGCAGCAGCAATTCACCCGAGATCAGCGGGTCGTCGCAATGTTCGAGGATGATGGCAAGCGTCTCGAAAAGCCCCTGATGCGGATCACGCTCCGGCAGGAGGCGCAGGTGCGCGGCAGCCAGCTGCAGTGCATAGAGGCCGACAGGCTGTTCGATCAGCCGGGCGGCGGCAAAGGATACCGGCTCGACCTGCATCATGCCGAGATGCTCGTCAATGCGCGCGCGCCAGATCACATCCACCCGGTTGCCCGGCTGCAGCAGCGGCTGCATGCGGCGGGAGCGGCCGCCGCGCACCAGCCCCATATGGCGGCCATGCGCGCGCGTCATCAGTTCGAGGATCGCACTGGTTTCCCCGTGCCGCCTCGTTCCGAGTATGATTCCTTCATCCCGCCATTCCATGAGGGCCTTTTCCGGCCCTATTGGCCGTATTCTGTTTCCCGGACGGCGAGACTCGCGCTAACCGTGCGGGAATTCAAGGCCCATTTCGCGGTAGCGCTCGGGATCATTGCCCCAATTGTCACGCACCTTGACGAACAGGAACAGATGGACCTTCTGTTCGAGGATTTCCATCAGTTCCTTGCGGGCGGACTGGCCGATGGCCTTGATCGCCTGCCCCTCGTGGCCGAGCACGATCTTCTTCTGGCTGTCGCGCTCGACATAGATCACCTGCTGGATACGGACGGAACCATCCGGCTTCTCTTCCCAGCTTTCGGTCTCGATGGTCGACGAGTACGGCAATTCGTTGTGCAGGCGCAGGTAAAGCTTTTCCCGGGTGATTTCCGCCGCCAGCATGCGCATCGGCATGTCGGAAATCTGGTCTTCCGGGTAATACCACGGACCTTCCGGCAGGTTGTCCGCGAGGTACTTCAACAGATCCTTGCAGCCATAGCCCTTCAGGGCCGATATCATGAACGTCTTGTCGAAATTCACCTTCTCGTTGGCGCGCTGCGCCAATTCCAGGAGTTTCGGCGCTTCGATGCGGTCGACCTTGTTGAGGACGAGAATGACCTTGCGCTTCTTCTCGTGCAGGCTGCTCAGAATGGCTTCCGCCTCTTCGTTGATGCCCTCTTCCACGTCGATCAGCACCAGAATGAGGTCGGCATCCTTGGCGCCGCCCCAGGCTGTCGTCACCATGGCGCGGTCGAGCCGGCGCTTGGGCTTGAAAATACCGGGCGTATCGACCAACACCATCTGCGTGCGGTCGTGAATGACGATGCCGCGCACCAGCGCGCGCGTGGTCTGGACCTTGTGGGTGACGATCGAAACCTTGCTGCCGACCAGCTGGTTGACCAGCGTCGACTTGCCGGCATTCGGCGCGCCGATCAAGGCGATGAAGCCCGAACGCGTCGGGCCCTCCGGCTGGGCCGTTTCCGGCGTTGCATCCTGTTCGGTCATGTCTGTCCTTCTTCCTGCGTCTTCTGACGGACGCCTTCCCGGTAAAGCAGGGCAACGGCCGCTTCCTGCTCGGCAATGCGCTTGGAGCGCCCCATGCCGGTGGCTGGCGCAAAGCCCTTCACCTCTACCTTCACCGTAAACTGTGGATCGTGGTCCGGGCCGGTGCGCTCGACCACGCTGTATATGGGCTGGGCACCATCCTGCTGGTGTGCCCATTCCTGCAATTCCGTCTTGGGATCGCGCTGCGCCGAGTTGATCTCGCGCGAGCGGGCATCCCAATACCGCTGGATGAAAGGTTGCGCCGCTTCCAGCCCGCCGTCCAGATAAATCGTTGCGATCAGCGATTCCACCACGTCGGCACGCAGGCTTTTCAGCCGCTTGTCCGCCAGTCCCTTCACATCGGAACCGGTGCGGATGAATTCATGCAGGCCGATTTCATCGGCCACCGCAGCGCACGTATCGGCATTGACCAGCGAGTTCAGGCGCAGCGACAATTCCCCTTCGCTCGCGGTCGGATAGGCGCGGAAGAGCATTTCGGCAATGACCAGCCCGAGAACGCGATCGCCGAGGAATTCGAGCCGTTCGTAATCCGATCCAACCGACTGGCGGGCACTGGCATGGGTCAGCGCGCGCTCCAGGCGGGCGAGATCGCGAAATGTGTGGCTCGTCTGCTCCTCCAGTCTGCGAACGGCGTCAGCGGACAGGGTCATAGGCGGCTCATTGGCTCTTCGGGGTGAAAGAGGTTCCGTTCACACTGTGAAGCAGACGGTCAAAGCGCAGCTCCGACGGCCAGCGCCACAGTTCCAGCGGGCTTGCCTTGCCGGCAATGGAGAAGAAGATGATGTTGGCACGGCCGATGAAGTTTTCGAAGGGCACGTAGCCGACGTCAAAGCGGCTGTCGGCGGAATTGTCGCGATTGTCACCCATCATGAAATAGTGGCCGGCTGGCACAACGAATTCACGCGTGTCGTCGCCGAGACCGTTGGGGGTCAAATCGAGCGTGTCATAGGTCACGCCGTTCGGCAGCGTTTCGCGGTAGACATCCACGGGGCGGTTGACTTCGGTGACATCGGGATTGTTGATCTGGCCAACCTTGACGCGCGGCACGGCCACGTCGTTGAGGTAAAGCACGCCGCCACGCATCTGCACGCGGTCACCGGGAAGGCCGACCACGCGCTTGATGAAATCCAGCGATGTATCGTTGGGCTTGCGGAACACGGCAATGTCGCCGCGCTGCGGCTCGCTGGCCCAGATGCGCCCGGAAAACAGGTTCGGCGCAAAGGGAATGGAGTATTTCGAGAAGCCGTAGGAGAATTTCGAAACGAAGAGATAATCACCCTCGAGCAGGGTCGGACGCATCGAACCGGACGGAATGTTGAACGGCTGGAACAGCACGGTCCGGATCACCAGAGCGAGCAGCAGGGCCTGCACGACAACGCTGATCGTCTCGCCAAGACCGCCAGATTTTTTCACAACAGATTTGTCGCTCACGCTCGTCATATCTCCAAATTTCTAAGCTGCACCCTCTTAACCGCTGAATCTGCAGGGAGCAATGCTACATAGCTCTGCTCAATGGCGTTTGATTGCGGCTATTCCACGATTTTCAGCGCTTCGATAATCACGAATGCTTGCGCAAGCGGAAAATCGTCGGTGATCGTCACGTGGATGTGCGCGGTATGTCCGGCGGGCAGAATCGCCTCAAGCCGACGGGCGGCACCATTGGTCAGCCGCATCGTCGGCGCGCCACTCGGAAGGTTGATCACCCCCATGTCGCGCCAGAAAACACCCTCGGACAACCCCGTCCCGAGCGCCTTGGCGCAGGCCTCCTTGGCCGCAAAACGCTTGGCATAGGAGGCGGCGCGCAGCTTGCGCCGTTCGGAGCGGGCCTGCTCGACCGGCGTGTAGACACGATCGATGAAGCGCTGGCCATGCCGCTCCAATGTCTTTTCAATCCGTCTTATATCAATCAGGTCACTGCCGATCCCGATGATCATGTGGGTTCGGCCACCTTTTCCAGCGCATAACCGGCCTTGCGGCGGTGCTGGAAGCTGGCAACGATCCAGCGGGTCGGGAAATAGACCACAAGGGCGGCGATGAAACCGAGGGGGATCGCACCGATCAGCATCGGCTTGACGATCGGGCCCCACAATTCGGCGAAATCCAGATGCCGCAGCATATGGCCGAGGTGGTGCGGGAAAGGCTCGTCGCTGGGACCGCCGCTCAGGATGAACCGTCCGGCCTCCAGTGTCGCGCCCCAGATAAACGGCAGGAACAGCGGATTGCCGAGCGTCGTGCCAAGGATGGCGG